>JAFGWC010000046.1 GCA_016937695.1 Bacteroidales bacterium | reverse complement strand
TTCAGATATTCTTTCTTTACTAATTAATCTGTCAAGATTTTTTGTGATTGTAGACAAAGCTTTTGTTAAAGCATTTTCATCAATATCAATTAAAGATACTTTGTATCCACTTTGTGCAAACACATGTGCAATACCATTTCCCATTGTTCCTGAACCAATTACAGCTATATTCTTCATTTATTTTTAATATTTAGATTTATAAAAAATTTAATTGTTAATTATTTAATTGCTAAATTATTACATTATAAATTGGCTTTAGTTTAGATACTCTTGGATATTTTAAATATCTTTATTTCTAATTTCTTGCAAATAATTAGTATACTGTCAATTAACGCAAAACAAATAATATCATTCATCACTGTTATTATAAACTAGAACCTATAAATTATGCATTGTTTAAATCATTTTCATCATAGTTTTAACCACATTATTAGCTCCATCAGCAATATGTAAAATTGTGGCATCAAGCATATAGCAAGGTGTTGTAACAAGCTTATATCCTTCATCAACAACAACTTCGCCATGTGTTGTAGTTTTATGAATTGCTCCCATTTTTTCAACAGTTTCTGCTGTAGCTTTGTCGTTTCCAATAGTTAATTCGGCACCTTCAAGCACTTTAGCAATAACAGCAGGCGAAATACAAAGAGCGCCAATTGGTTTTAAGGCTTTAACCATATCCAAAATAACTCGCTCAACATCCTGATTAACAGAACAATCTGCACCATCAAAAGCAAAACTTGACAGATTTTTTGCTACTCCAAATCCTCCAGGAAAAATAATTGCATCAAAATCATTTGCATTAAAATTACGCAGTGCTTTAATTTCACCTCTTGCAATTCTGGCTGACTCAACAAGTACATTTCTTTTTTCTTTCATTTCTTCGCCGGTAATGTGGTTTATAACATGATGTTGATCAATATCCGGTGCGAAAATTTCATATTTACCACCATTTTTCATTATTGCATATAATGTCAATGTGGCTTCATGAATTTCTGCTCCATCAAAAACACCACTTCCCGATAAAACAACAGCAAATTTCTTCATATTGTTTGATTTAAAGTTCAATAATTTAGCAATAAAGGTACTTATTTTAATGATTGTAAGCAAGATTTATTTAAGCATATTAAGTGTAATTTTATCTGTAGTCTTTATTCTACAAGCAAGCAGCTTTTCAAATAATTTTATCAAAAAATTTAAAATTGATGTGGATACAATAATAGTTTTACTTTTTCGCCGGGATTTAAGTTTTTTGTAGCTAGTTCATTAAAAAAATAAAGTCCCAAATTAAAAACTTGGGACTTTAACTAATTCAATTTATAGAATTTACTAATTATGGTGATGATTATGACCATGTTCGTGATTATGTCCGTGTTCGCCATGTCCGTGTTCATGATCGCCATCGTGATTACATAAATTTTCTTTACAAATTAATGTTCCTTTAATAAAATCAGTTACTAGCTCTTTAGGCGCTTTAATTTCAGCTCCCAAAAAAACATTTATTCCATTTTGAATAAAAAGGTCAATTGCATGCTGACCAATTCCGCCTACAATAATATCAGTAACGCCCAATCCGGCAAGCCAAGCAGGATACACTCCAGGTTGATGCTCAGGTTGAACAAGCATGATTTCTTTTGTAATAGCATCATTATCAACTTCATAAATAAAAAAATGTTCCGGATGCCCAAAATGTGCACTAAGCTTTGAGTCTAATATTGGAAGAGCTATTTTTTTCATATTTATAATATTTAAGTTTATTATTTATTTTTAAAATTATTTACAAAATAAAGCATTTAAATTTTCATATAAAATTATAAATACGATATTTAATCATGACTTTTTTCAGCTTTTTTAAGTTCGTCAGCAACAAGCTTTAACTCAGAAAACCATTCTTTGCCATATTTACGAACTAGAGGTTCTTCTAAAAACTTGTAAACATTAAGGTTTAATTCTTCGCCTAAACTTATTGCGGGTTTACAAATTTTCCATCTATCGTAATTTAGAGCATCATATTCTGTTAGTTTTTTAACTCTAATTGGATACAAATGACAAGAAATTGGTTTTTTAAAATCTACTTTTCCGTCTAAATAAGCTTTTTCAACTGCGCATTTTGCAATTCCTTCTTCAAAAATCGCATATGCACATTCTTTTTCATTAATTAAAGGCGTAACATAATCGCCATCCCAATCAATTTTATATTTACCTTGTTTTTCAATAGCTTTAATTCCTTCTTCTCTTAAATATGGCTTAATATCATTATAAATTTCATCTAAAATATCAATTTCATCTTCTTCAAGAGGTGCACCTGAATCGCCTTCTACACAGCACATTCCTTTGCATTTATTTAAATCACAAACAAATTTTTCTTGTATAACTTCCTTTGTAACAATACATTTGCCTATTTCTATCATCAAACTAATATTAATGTATTTAATTTCAATTTTTTATAAGATTATTCAACCAAAACTTTTCCGGTCATCTCAGCAGGAATATCAATATCCATAATTTTAAGAATAGTTGGCGCCACATCCGCTAAAATACCATGGTTAATTTTATTATATCTATCACTAACTAAAATTACAGGAACAGGATTTAAAGAATGAGCTGTATTTGGGCTACCATCATCATTTACAGCAAAATCAGCATTTCCATGATCAGCAATAATTAATGCTTCGTATTTATTATCAATTGCAGTTTCAATGATATCTTTCACACATTTATCTACCGCTTTAACTGCTTTTAAAATTGCTTCGTAAATGCCTGTATGTCCCACCATATCGCCATTTGCCAAATTTAACACTATTAAATCAAACTCTTGCTTTTTAATTTCTTTAGTTAACGCTGCTGTAACTTCATAAGCACTCATTTCTGGCTGTAAATCATAAGTAGCAACTTTTGGAGATTGTATTAAAATTCTTTTTTCGCCTTCAAATTCAGTATCGGTGCCTCCTGAAAAGAAAAAAGTTACATGAGCAAATTTTTCTGTTTCAGCAATTCTAAGCTGTTTTTTTCCTATTGATGAAATTACATGACCTAAAGTATTTTTTACATTTTCTTTATCATAAATCACATTAATGTTTTTAAATGATTCATCATATCTGGTCATTGTAAAATAGTTCAATTTCATTGTTTTCATCCCAAACTCAGGCATATCTTTTTGTGTAAGCACTGTTGTGATTTCTCTAAGTCTGTCTGTTCTGTAATTAAAGCAAATTACAACATCATCTGGTTTGATTGTAGCTATGGGATTTCCATTCTCATCAACCTTAATAATTGGCTTAATAAACTCATCTGTAATATCATCAGAATATGAATTTTCGACAGCTTTAACAATGTCAGTAACTTTTTCGCCCTTTCCGTTAACCATTAAATCATAACCTTCTTTAACTCTCTCCCATCGTTTATCTCTGTCCATTGTGTAATATCTACCTATTAATGAAGCTATTACACCATTTGAGTTTTTTAAATGATTTTCTAAATTTTGAAGATATTTTTTCCCGCTTCTTGGGTCAGTATCTCTTCCATCAGTAATTGCATGAATATAAACTTTATCTAAATTGTAATCTTTAGTTAAATCACAAAGTTTGTATAAATGTGTATCTAATGAATGAACACCGCCATCTGACAAAAGTCCGATAAAATGAACAGCTTTATTGTTTTCTTGAGCATATTTAAAAGCTTCAACAATTTTTATATTTTCTGATATGCTGTTATCTTTAATTGCTTTGTTAATTTTCACCAAATCCTGATATACAACTCGTCCGGCGCCAATATTCATATGTCCGACTTCCGAATTTCCCATTTGTCCGTCAGGTAATCCAACATCTTCACCTGATGTAAGTAACTCAGAATTAGGATATTTCTCTAATAAACTATCAAGATATGGAGTTTCTCCATTACATATTGCATCAGATATTGTACAGTTACCTTTTCCCCAACCATCAAGTATTATAAGAATAAATTTTTTATTTCGCATGATAATTTTTTTAATCTAAATTTTAATTCAGCAAAATTAGTAATTATTTTGTGTTTAATAACAAAGTTTATTTAGAATGATTCTTATTAAAGAAATTTTAAATACTTTTGTTAAGTTTTTGAAAATACAGTAAAATAAAAATACAAGAAATGGAAATATTTGCAGTAGAAACAGGAAATTTTAAGCTAGATGGCGGTGCAATGTTTGGCGTTGTTCCAAAAGTAATGTGGCAAAAACTTTATCCTGCCGATGAAAATAATTTATGCAACTGGGCAATGCGATGCCTGCTTGTTGTTGACAACGACAGGAAAATACTGATAGACAATGGAATAGGCGACAAACAAGATGAAAAATTCTTAAAAAATTATTATCTAAATGGAGATGATAATTTAGAAAAATCCTTATCTAAATTAGGATTTAAAACTGATGATATTACTGATGTAGTTTTAACGCATCTACATTTTGATCATTGTGGCGGAAGCATTAAATACAACGAAAAAAATGAATTAGTTCCTGCATTTACAAATGCAACATTTCATACAAGCAAACAGCAATGGGAATGGGCAACAAAACCAAACAGAAGAGAAAAAGCATCATTTTTAAAAGAAAATATTTTACCGATTATTGAAAGCGGAAAACTAAATTTATTTGATACTGAACATGAACTTTTTCCTAACTTTTACGTTAAACTATATAACGGACATACAGACGGACAAGTAATTCCTGTTATCAATGTAAACGGACAAAAATTTGCATATACAGCAGATTTATTTCCATCAACAGCACATTTACCAATGCCGTTTATAATGAGTTACGATACAAAACCACTTGTTACACTTGAAGATAGAGAACGCTTTTTTAAAGATGCTATAAAAGAAAATTACATACTCTTTTTTGAGCACGACTTATATAACGAATGTTGCACTTTACACGAAACAGAAAAAGGAATAAGAGCAAAAGAAACTTTTACTCTTAATGATTTTTTTAAACGTAACTAAATTTTATCTATTTTTGCACTGTAAAAAAATGATACTTAATATCTTAATACTGAAATTCAAACTCTTTTGTTTGACTTATAAAATATAGATTAACTATAAAATAATTAATTTTTTAACACAATATTTTGATTTTTAATTATTTAAATATAAAATTTATAATTTCAGCTCAACTGCTCTAACTAATGGAATATCAAGCACATAGTTTAAAAAACGGAATCAGAATTGTTCACTGCCATTCAGATAGTAATATTGCATACAGTGGGCTAATTTTAAATACCGGTTCAAGAGATGAAAAGGAAAATGAGCACGGATTAGCACATTTTTTTGAACACGCCATTTTTAAAGGAACACACAAAAGAAGAGCATATCATATTTTAAATAGTCTTGAAAATGTAGGTGGCGATTTAAACGCTTTTACTACAAAAGAAGATACATGTATTCACGCAGCTTTTTTATCAGAACATTATGCCAGAACACTTGATTTAATATCAGATATAGTATTTCAATCAACTTTTCCTGAAAAAGAAATTGAAAAAGAAAAAGATGTAATAATTGATGAAATTAATTCATATAAAGACAATCCTTCAGAATTGATATTCGACGAATTTGAAGATATGATATTCAAAACCAGCTCTTTAGGAAGAAATATTTTAGGAACATCAAAAAAAATAAAATCTTATAAAAAAGATGATATTATCAGATTTATGAATAATAATTATTCAACAGATCAAATAATTTTATTTTCAATTGGCAATATTAAATTCCAAAAACTGGTTAATTTATCAGAAAAATATTTTGGCGAAATACCGGAAAAAATCATAAAAAAAAGAGAATTTGAAAATCTTATATATACTCCTGTAAATAAAACAGTTAAGAAAAAAACTCATCAAATTCATTGCATAATAGGAAATCTGGCATATAATATTTGGGACAATAAACGCACAGCTTTTAGTTTGCTTAATAATTTACTTGGCGGAAATACCATGAACTCAAGGTTAAGCATGGCTTTAAGAGAAAAAAGCGGCTTTGTTTACGATATTGAATCAAATTACACAAGTTACTCAGACACAGGAGCTTTCAATATTTATTTTGGAACCGATAAAGATAAACTTGATAAAAGTTTAAAGTTAATTTTTAAAGAATACGACAAACTAAAAAACAATAAACTAGGAACACTTCAACTAAAAAGAGCAAAGCAACAATTAATAGGTCAAATTGCTATTAGTTCAGAAAACAAAGACAATGCAGCTTATAATATGGGAAAAAGTCTGTTGATTTATGATAAAATTGACAGTTTATCAGAAATAAATCAAAAAATAAATAATATAAACGCAAGCGATATTTTAGAAGTAGCAAACGAGATTTTAAATCCTGATAATTTATCAATTTTAATTTATGAATAGTATTGAAAAATACATTTCTGCGCATACACAAGCAGAAAGTGAACTTTTGCAAAAATTAAACCGAGAAACTCACGCTAAAATACTAATGCCCAGAATGTTATCAGGTCATGTTCAAGGAAAAATTCTTGAAATGATAAGCAAAATGATAAACCCCGATTATATTATTGAAATAGGAACATATACCGGATACTCAGCATTATGTCTTGCACAAGGATTATCAGAAAAAGGGCAACTACACACAATCGAAATAAACGACGAATTAGAAAGATTTACACGACCGTTTTTTGAAAACTCAGAATTTGCAGAAAAAATTAATTTTCATATTGGCGATGCTATAAAGATAATTCCAAACTTAAAAAACGATATAGATCTTGTTTTTATTGATGCCGACAAACGTAATTATCTGGCTTATTATAAGGTAGTTATCGAAAAAGTAAAAAAAGGAGGATTTATTCTTGCCGATAATGTTTTATGGGGAAATAAAGTAATTCAAAAACTTGAAAATAACGATTTATACACAAAAGGCATTTTAGAATTTAACAAATTCGTTCACGAAGACCCAAGAGTTGAAAACGTAATTCTTCCAATTAGAGATGGAATAATGATTTTAAGAAAGGTCTAAATTTCTACTTCCCAAGCCAATCATCAATTACCTTTGGAAAATACTCATATTCAAGCTTATGCACTTTTTCGGCTAATGATTCTGAGCTATCATTTTCATTAATTTTACATTTTGCCTGAAAAATAATTTTCCCCTCATCATATTTTTCATTCACTAAATGAATGCTAATTCCACTTTCTTTTTCTTTATTTTCGATAACAGCTTTGTGTACATTCATTCCATACATTCCTTTTCCGCCATATTTAGGCAAAAGAGCAGGATGTATATTCAAAATTCTATCAGGAAAAGCCATAATTAAATTATTCGGTATTAACCATAAAAATCCTGCAAGAACAATATTACTGATTTTTCGTTTTATTAAAAGATTTATTATATCATCACTATCATAAAACTCATTTTTATCGAAAATTTTGACATCAATACTGTACTTTTTAGCTCTTTCAATAACAAAAGCATCTTTTCTATTGGTCAAAATAATATCAATAATAATATTTTTTTTATACTTAAAGTATTGAATAATATTTTCGGCATTTGAGCCATTTCCTGAAGCAAAAATTGCAATTTTCGGCATTTTTTTGAATTTTATTGTTAAAAACCTACTAAATTAAATAAATTCCGAAATTAGATTAAAGTTTGAAAAAGAAAAAATTTGATGAAAAAAACACATTTAATCTTTTTTTAATTTTTTTTTTCAGCTAATTTATTTTTCTTTGCAAATCGAAACACAAATTATCATTTATTTTATTAACTAAATTTAGAAGATTATGTCAGACATTGCATCAAGAGTAAAAGCGATTATTGTAGATAAGCTTGGCGTTGACGAAAACGAAGTAACAGAACAAGCAAGCTTCACTAATGATTTAGGTGCAGACTCTCTTGACACTGTAGAATTGATTATGGAATTTGAAAAAGAATTTAACATAGCAATTCCTGATGATCAAGCAGAAACTATTGCAACAGTTGGAGACGCTATAAAGTATATTGAAACTAACGTTAAGTAAATCGTTTTTTTAAAACACAGGAGCAGCAGTTTTGCTTGCTCCCTTTTTTTATTTTTTTCTGCAAAACTAAAATTGTAGTTATATGGAATTGAAACGTGTCGTTGTTACCGGATTAGGAGCACTTACACCAATTGGTAAAAATATTACAGAATATTGGGATGGTCTTGAGCGGGGCATAAGTGGTGCCGGACCTATTACGCGCTTTGATGCTACAAACTTTAAAACAAAGTTTGCATGTGAAATTAAAGACTATAATTCTGATAACTATTTTGATAGAAAAGAAGCAAGAAAACTTGATCTTTATGCTCAATTTGCATTAATAGTTGCCGAAGAAGCACTAAAAGACTCAAATATTGACATTTCAAAAATAGACCTTAATAAAGCTGGTGTGATTTGGGGTTCAGGAATTGGCGGTATTGATACTTTAACCCAAGAAGTTAAAGAATATGTGAAAAATGGTGAAATACCTAGATTTAATCCATTTTTTATTCCAAAAATGATTTCTGATATTGCTGCTGGCCACATATCAATGAAATACGGATTTAGAGGTCCGAATTTTACAACAGTTTCTGCATGTGCTTCATCTACTAATGCAATAATTGATGCTTATACATATATTAGATTAGGAAAAGCAGATATTTTTGTAACAGGAGGTTCAGAAGCCTCTGTAAACGAAGCAGGTGTTGCAGGATTTAATGCAATGCGAGCCATTTCTACAAGAAATGACGATCCAAAAACAGCATCAAGACCTTTTGATGTTGATAGAGACGGATTTGTAATGGCAGATGGTGGTGGTGCATTAATACTTGAAGAATATGAACACGCAAAAAAGCGTGGAGCAAAAATATATGCCGAGTTAATCGGCGCAGGTTTATCTGCTGATGCATACCATTTAACGGCACCACATCCAGAAGGTGAAGGTGCTCAGCTTGTTATGAGAAATGCAATTGAAGATGCAGAAATCAAACCTGAAGATATTGATTATATAAACGTTCATGGAACTTCAACTCCTTTAGGCGATATTTCTGAACCAATAGCTATTAAAAAAGTTTTTGGTGAGCATGCATATAAATTAAGTATAAGCTCAACAAAATCAATGACCGGCCATATGTTAGGTGCAGCTGGAGCAGCAGAATCTATTGCCGCAATTTTAGCTATAGTAAATGGCATTATTCCTCCCACAATCAACCATTTTAATTTAGACCCACTAGTTGATTCTAAATTAGATTTTACTTTTAATAAAGCTAAAAAACTCGATATTAAAGTAGCCTTAAGTAATACTTTTGGTTTTGGCGGACATAATGCTTCTGTTATATTTAGAAAACTTAATAATTAATTTGTGCTTCGGTTATTTCCGGCATTTAAAATATTATTTGTACGAAATAGAAGTATTATAACTTCTTTAAGGAGAGTTTTAGGTTTTTATCCGACAAAACTATCCTTATATAGTATAGCATTCACTCATAAATCGGCTTCCTTTAGTATAAATGGCGAAAAAGTTAATAACGAAAGACTTGAATTTTTAGGTGATTCAATTCTAGACGCTATTATCAGCGATTATTTATATGAAAAATATCCATTCGAAAAAGAAGGTTTTTTAACCGAAATGCGTTCAAAAATTGTAAATGGAGATAAACTACAAGAACTTGCAACATTAATACATCTTGATAGCTTTATTATTTTGAATAATGTTAGTCCAAAAGGGAAAACACGTGTTTTTGAAGATGCATTTGAAGCTTTTATTGGCGCCATTTATCTTGATAAAGGATATAAAACAACCTATAATTTCGTAATAAATAATATAATTAAAAAACATATTGATCTCGAATCACTTGAAAAAGTAAATCTCAACTATAAAAGTCAGCTTATAGAATGGGCACAAAAATTCAAAAGAGAGTTAAAATTTGGTTCGTTCGAAGACCCTGAACACTACAAACAATTTATAGCAGAAATTATTGTTGATGAAGAAATTATAAGTACAGCCAAAGGCCCTTCAAAGAAAGAAGCAGAACAAAAAGCTGCTCAAAAAGCTCTTAAATTACTAAGTTAAAAAGAAACTTTACTTTAAGTTTAGTTAATTTGATTTAATAAATTAAATTATTAATTTTGAGTTGGAGTAACAAAAAATATCTTGAAGAAAAAAATTATAAAATTATCAATTAACCGACAATTTCAATTAATTGGAATTAACTCTAATTTAAGTAGTTACAAACTTAGTTGGCTTATCAATTCAAATATTTCCTTTAAATTTACTCAATCAGATGATATAATTTTTGAAAATAGAAAAAACAATAAAAAACTTTATTTCTCTTGCTATGTTTTCGAAGATGATGATGAAGTTATATATAATTTAATTTCAAATAAGACAGAGGATGGAGTTTTATTAAAAAGCTTGAAAAACATAGACTTTTTTTTGAAAATAGAACCTTATATATCTGAATATCAGATTAATAAATTATTAAATGATTTAAAGAAAATTGAAAATATAATAACCGTTTTAGAAATTAATACTGATAATTTAAAATTAAAAGATTTAGAAGTTTTTTAATCTCCGATAAAGTTACTCATTCTAAAATAAAATCCTTCAATCTTATCAGAGTTTTGAGCAACCAGAACATAATCGCATAATCCAATAGTTTGCTGTCCTCCATATCTATAACCAAGCTCGTTAATAATATCATATTCATGAGCATTTGATATCACATGCCATGCAGTTTTTTCACTTAATCCATCACCTGATGAAAAAATAGCTTCAATAATCATAATTCTCTTATAATCAATCAAATGGTTATTTTCTAAATCTCCTAATTCATTATAGCAGTATGCTAAAATATGTAATGTTTTTAAATCAAAAGGAAGTTCTTTTAATATTAAATTTGAATATTTAATCATTTGTTTCAAATCTGATTCGGATAATTTAGCCTTTTTTAAATAAACAAGAAGATTTTGCTGATAAACAGAACCTGGATTAGGTGAATAATTTGCTTGAAAAATATATCCGTAATATAAATGCCTATAATCTTGTATAGTTAAAGTAGTATCGTTATTTTCATACTTAACAAATAGTTTAGGATAGTAATACTGAGAATTTAAATAATATACATCTGTCTTTATTTGGTAATAGTTAATCGGAACATTATCTTTTTGCGAAAAAAGAGAAACACTAAAAAATAAAAATATTAATATCAAATAAATTTTAATCACAATTTGATTTTTAGATAAAGTTTTCATTTTTTGCTATTTAAAATATAAAAAACCCCTAACACAAAATTAGGGTTAAAAATTAATAAAACATATCTTTAATTATCAAAAGAAATAATATAAAGTGTTTTTTATTTAAAAACGTTAGGGAAATGTTGATAAAATGCTATTATTGTTTCAATTCCTTTATAAAAATTTTCTAAAGGATAACTCTCATTCGGCGAATGAATAGCATCTTCTTCAAGTCCAAAACCCATTAAAATTGATTTTACACCTAAAACTTGTTCAAAAGTAGAAATAATAGGAATACTTCCTCCGCTTCTAACAGGAATTGGTTTTTTACCGTAAACTTGTTCGTAAGCCATTTCTGTAGCTTTGTATGCAGGCATATCAATTGGAGAAACATATCCTTGTCCGCCATGCAGAGCTTTTACCGTTACGTTTACAGTTTTTGGTGCAATATTTAAAATATGCTTTTCAAAAAGCTCACTTATTTTTTTATTGTCCTGATTTGGGACTAATCTCATAGAAACTTTTGCATGAGCTTTTGAAGGCAAAACAGTTTTAGCTCCTTCACCTGTATATCCAGACCAAATGCCATTAACATCAAGAGATGGTCTGATACCGGTTCTTTCGTTTGTAGAAAAACCTTTTTCACCATCAACTTCCTGTATATAAAGAGATTTTTTGTATTCATCAATATTAAAAGGTGCTTTTGCCATTTCTGCTCTTTCTTCTTTACTGATTTCAACTACATCATCATAAAATCTCGGAATTGTAATTTTTCCATTTTCATCAGTTAAAGAAGCTATTATTTTTGATAAAACATTTGCCGGATTGGCAACTGCTCCTCCAAAAATTCCTGAATGCAAATCTTTATTTGGACCAGTTACTTCAATTTCCATAAAGCTTAAACCTCTTAATCCGGTTGTAATTGAAGGAATATCTTTTGCAATAATTCCGGTATCAGAAACAAGTATAATATCAGCTTTTAAGAGTTCTTTATTTTGGTCACAGAATTTGCCTAAATTTGGCGAGCCTATTTCTTCCTCGCCTTCAATCATAAATTTAACATTACAAGTTAGGCTATTTGTTTGAATCATTGTTTCAAAAGCTTTAGCATGCATAAATGATTGGCCTTTATCATCATCGGCACCACGAGCATAAATTTTTCCGTCTCTAATTTCAGGTTCAAATGGTTTTGATTTCCAAAGCTCTATTGGGTCAACTGGCATGACATCCATATGTCCGTATACAAGAACAGTTGGTAGTTTTGGGTCAATCAATTTTTCGCCATAACAAACCGGATTACCATCTGTTTCCATAACTTCTGCCCTATCAGCTCCAGCTTCCAAAATTGATTTTTTCCAATATTCGGCTGCTTTGTACATATCTTTTTTATGTTCTTTTTCCGAACTAATTGAAGGTATTCTTATTAAATCGAATAATTCTTCTAAAAATCTTTCTTTATTACTTTCAATATAATTTTTAAACTTGCTCATAATTAAATTTTATTTTTCACTTTTCAAATATTTAAACTTTATATTTAATCACTTTACAAAAGCTCAATTATAGCTTCAGCTGATCTTAATGATGCTGTTTTATCTTCCTGTATGTAATAATTATCCGCAAATATTTCTTTTTGAATATCCTCAAATTCAGGTTGTAGTTCAAATGCTTTTTTTAGAACTTCCTCAAAATTATTAGTATTTTCAATTACTTGACCAGCTCTCCACTGGTTATAATTCTCATTATTCTTCCAATCAACTTGGTGGCTATTAATAAAAATGCATGGTCTAGGTTTTATTAAAAATTCATTAAGCTGACCTGAAACATCTCCAATATAAGCATCAGCGTTTAATGTATATGTCATATTCACAAGATTTACACTATCAGTGTCTATAATGATATTATCTGTATTATGGTATTTTTCATTTATATCTAAAGTATTTTTTGTTCTTTTTACTGTAAAAAGATTGATGTGAGGCGCAAAGATTAAATTATATTCTTCATGATTATAAAAAAACTCTAATACTTTCTGGCCATCTATATACCAAGAAGTTTCATCTTTACTAAAATGAGGATTGTATATAAAAGTGGTGTTTTTATTATTAAAAAGCTGCTTATCTTTTGATTCGATTCCAGTTATATCAAATTTTGCTAATCCAACTATTTTACCTTGGTTGTTTTTTAAAAAATTATTCTCTTTTAATCTGCCATAAAATTTTTGACCACTAATAAGTAAAAGATCAAACATATTAGCTTTTTCTTGTAAAGAATGTCCTCTATGACCTCCTGAGCCATGAAATCGATGAATAAATTTTGGCCTTTTTCTATGTGCTCGTTTTTTCATTAAATAATCCGCGTTATAATCCGTAAATACTAATGCATCATATTCTAATAGCCTTCTTTTATTCTTTTTATGTAAAAATAAAGCACTTGGGATTATTCTCTTTTTTATTTTTTCAATAATTCTTCTATCTACTCGAGTATTTAGTTGGATTAAATTAATTCTATTTGCATTTATAAGCTTTAAAAGCGATTTTAAATAAAAGTGTTCATTTTTATATGTTAAAATATCAACAACAACATTGGGAAATTTCGATAATTCATACGCAACACCTAAAAAATGATGTATGTGCTGAATTTGTTCAAAAAAAACAAAACCTACTTTTTTTTCATTTTCCATTCTTTAAATTTTCAGATATAAGCATTTTATTATTTGTATCAAATAATTTCAAATTATTAAATTTATTAAACCATTCTGTTTTCATTTTATTAAAAGCCTCTTTATTCTCTTCTTTAACAGGCTCAGATGGTGGAGCTTCTAATTTTAATGGATTAACATTTTGTCCATTTTTCCAGACTCTAAAATCGAGATGTGCGCCAGTTGATAATCCTGTACTACCAACATAACCGATAATATCGCCTTGTTTAACATGCTTGCCAATAGAAATTCCTTTCCCGTATTTTGAAAGGTGCATATAACCTGTTGTATAAATACTGTTATGTTTGATTTTCACGTAGTTACCTGCGCCTCCGCTGAAATTTGCTTTTATTACCACCCCATCTCCTATAGAAGAAACAGGCGTACCAATTGGGGCAGAATAATCTACTCCATGGTGAGCTCTATATATTTTTAATATCGGGTGCAGTCGGCTGTTTGAAAATCCCGAACTAATTCGACTATATTTTAAAGGCGCTTTTAAAAATGCTTTTTTTAAGCTATTTCCTTCTAAGTCAAAAAAACTTAATGTGCTATCTTGATAAAATGGAATTGCATAATACTCATTATCAGCATGTTCAAACCAAGCAGCATTAATTTTACCAATTCCAATGCTTTTTCCATCAACAAATTCTTCATCATAAAATATTTTAAACTTATCTTGTTTTTGAAGTCCAAAAAAGTCTATTGTCCAAGCATATATATCAGAAAGTTCCATAGCTAAAATAGGATTTCCTCCTGATTCAATTATCGAATTCCATAAAGACGATTCAATAATTCCTACTATCGATTTTTTTTCAATAATAACTTTTTTTTGCTTTTGGAATATTTCAATAGAATCAGTAAAATCAAATAATACATAATCTGTAAATGATTGTTCATAAACCAGATATTTAATATCATTTAAGCTATCTTGAGAATAAAAAACCTTATATTTATTTCCTGTTCTAATCTTCTTTAAATCAAATACTTCAGATGCTTTTTCAATTATTTCTTGAATATTAATTTTAGTAATATTTAAATTGCCTAATAAACTAGATAAACTTGAATTTGGTTTAATTCTTCCTTCATCAATAATAAATTTGTTTATTTCAATTCCATATTCTTTTTTACTTTCTTGTTTTATTTCATTTATAAAATCATTTTTTACTGGATTATGTATAAAAGAGTCGATAAAAGGTAATAAAAAAATTGAAAAAGTAATTGAAATTAATAGATCTTTCTTCATTAGTCAGTTTTATTTATTGTAAAGTTTTAGTTAAAAAAAAATGTAATCCTTTAGTTTACTGTTTTTTATAAATAATAAATAATTAGAAATTAGTACCTGGTAATTAAATATAAATGCCCAAATTACTAATTACTAAATAAACCAATTGCTTATTCTATCCCAAAATCATACCAACAATTGTAGCAGACATTAAAGAAGCTAAAGTTCCAGCAAGTAAAGCTCTTAAACCAAATTGAGATAAAAGTATTCTTTTTCCGGGCGCTAAAGAACCAATTCCGCCAATTTGAATACCAATTGAAGCAAAATTAGCAAATCCGCAAAGCATATATGTAGCCATAATTATTGATTTCTGTTCAGCAAATGAACCAGCTGATTTTAAATCGCCAAGACTAACATAGCCGATAAATTCAGTCATAATAATTTTTTCGCCAAGCACTCTTCCAACAAGCGTAATATCCTCAGAAGCTACACCTATTAGCCACATTAATGGTGCAAAAGTATATCCCAAAATAAATTGTAATGAAAGTTCTTTAAATTGTCCATTAGTAAAATCTGCTATTACAGAATTTAAAGATGTCCAATAACCAATTTTAATAAAAACATAGTTAAAAAGAGCTATAAAAGCTATGAAAACCAGTAACATAGCTGCAACATTAACTGCAAGTCTTAAGCCTTCGCTTGTGCCGTTAGAAATAGCATCGAGAACATTTTTACCAATTTTTTCGCTTGTAATACTAACATCGTTGCTAATTTCTTCTGTCTGAGGTACAAGAATTTTAGAAATAACAACAACCCCGGGCGCCGCCATAACAGAAGCCGCTAAAAGGTGTTTTGCAAATATTAGTCTTTGAACAGGATCTGTGCCTCCAAGCACACCGATATAAACTGCTAAAACTCCACCAGCCAACGTTGCCATTCCGCCAGCCATTACAAGCAGAATTTCAGATTTATTCATTTTTTCGAGATATGCTTTAATCATTAATGGTGATTCGGTTTGTCCCAAAAAAATATTTCCGGCTACTGAAAGACTTTCGGCACCTGATAGTTTCATTATTTTTGTCATCACCCAAGCAAGTGCATATACGACTTTTTGAATAATTCCAAAATAAAAAAGAACGCTTGTTAATGCTGAAAAGAAAATAATTGTTGGAAGTATTGTAATGGCAAAATTAATAAGCGGAGATTCAATTTGTCCGCTAATAAATGATTTAAATAAGAATTCGGTTCCTGCCATTGTAAAATCGAGAACTTTGACAAAAAGTTTACCAACAATTTCAAAAAACGATTGAATAGCAGGTACTTGCAGAACACCAATAGCCAAAATTAATTGAAGAACAAGTCCTTTTATTACCACACTCCAAGAAATTGCTTTTCTATTCATACTAAAAAGATAAGCAATAAAAATAAGTACTAACATCCCAAGCATTCCTCGAAAAAGGCTGGTTACACTGAAACCTTTTGAATTAAATGAAACTACTTCTTTACTTAAAGTAATATCTTTAATATAAGAGTAATATACATTGTTTTCTGTAAAAATTAAAGTATCATTGTTGCATTTAATAATTTCATAATTTCTAGAATATTTTGAAGCTTTAAGTTCGTTGTTTTCAAAACTCCCTATTTCTTTTTCATCATTGTAATATGAAATATTATTTTGACTTCCATCTGTAGAAAAAACTATTGAATCGACATCAGAGCTGAACGGTTTTGGAATGTAAGAAAAAATAATATTGTTGTTTTTAAAACACCATGTACCAGAAGCTTTAATATTTTCTTTTTTTAATTCATAATCAAAATTTTTGTCTGTATTAATATTTAAAAAATCTGCAGAATCAATATTTTTAATATTTTGTCCTTCTGTATTTGTAATAGAAAATGGAATCCATTTTCCGTTTAATAAATTTACAGTATCTTTCTGATTTTGAGCATTTAAGTAATTAATAGATAAAAATAAGCTTAGTAGCAATAAGCTTTTAAATAGATTTTTCATAATAAATATAAGTTTAATAAATAGGAATGTTATTTAAAGTAATTATTATTTCTTTTTTAATTCATCACGAATTTTTGATGCCAATTCATAATCTTCTTTTTTAATAGCATCATTTAACATTTGTTTAAGCTCTTCTTTGGTTTTATGTTTAAGCTCAAGCGTATCTGGTTCATAGTCAGAATCAATATCTTCCTGAAATTTGGAGTTTTGTAAAGTATCTGGATCAACTCCGGCTTTATCAAAAACTTCTTGGTATGCATATATCGGGCATTTAAATCTAACCGCTAAAGCAATAGCATCAGATGTTCTGGAGTCAATGACAATTTTATTAGCAAAATTTTCACAAACTAGTTCAGAATAAAAAATACCTTCATGCAATTTTGTAATAATAACTTCGAGTATATTTATATTAAAAGCTGCGGCAAAATTTACGAAAAGATCGTGAGTTAAAGGTCTAGGCGGATTCATATCTTCAAGGGCAATTGCAATTGCCTGAGCTTCAGCTGTTCCAATCACAATCGGCAATTTTCTATTAGTTCCCTCCTCAACCATAACTAATACATAAGCTCCCGACTGAGTTTGACTATAAACCAGACTTTCAATACTTAATCTAAGTTTATTCATACTTTAATAATTTATAATTAGTTATTGGTAAACTTCCTTTAATTATTATTGATGTACTTTTTTTATACAACAGCAAATTAAATTTACTTTTCAATAGATTTTATTTTTGGCTAAATTGTATTAATCAAATTTAGATGAAATAAGCAAAAATAATAAAATTGTTGATTATTCAACTAATGTTTATTAACAAGTTGTTCACTTATTAAACAAATTATAATATCGTTAATAAGTTGTTTGCACAAAATAAGTTTTATTTATCTTTAATATATCTATAAAAAATATTTACTGAGATGTTTTTTTATTGTAATAGTTTATAAATAAGATAATTAGCTGTATAATTTTGATTTTATTTTATTTAAAAATCAAATCAAAATTTAAATTTGTAAAATATCTATTTTTAATCGTCTATCTAAAAATTGATAATTATTGTTAAAACGGCAAGTATACAATGTATTTTGATTCGAAGAAATCTTCTTCAAAATAATCTTTAATAGGAGTAATAATTACTTTTTTTTTGAATTTTTTTAATTCTTCATCTAAATTTCCACCTTTTAAATAAATAATTCCATTAATAAGTTTATTATTTCCATTTGTTTTAATTCTATCTTTTACTAGTTCAACAAATGCAGGAAATGCAGTTACAGCACGACTTACAATAAAGTCATAATTACCTTTTAACTGACTACTATGATTATGCTCTGCAATTACATTTTTCAAATTAAGTTCATCAACAATTTCATTAACTACTTTTATTTTTTTACCAATAGAATCTACAAGGTGAAATTTTACATCTGGAAATAAAATTGCTAAAGGTATTCCGGGAAAACCACCTCCAGTTCCAATATCTAGTATGGATGTATTTTTCTGAAAATCTATATATTTAGCGATTGATAAAGAATGTAAAACATGTCTTTCACACAATTTATCAATATCTTTTCTTGAAATAATATTGATTTTATCGTTCCAATCTTTATATAATAATTCTAACTTTTTTAAATTTTCAATCTGAATAGAATTTAAATCGGGAAAGTATTTTAGAATAATGTCCAATTTTTTAAGTATTTAATTACAAACAAATATCTTTACTATTAAGAGTGCTCAGCAATAATTCTTTTGATCTAAAAAGCCTTGCTTTTACAGTTCCAATAGGAATATTTAAAGTTTCAGAAATTTCGATATAAGAAAGTCCTTCATAGTATTTTAATTTTATAATCTCTTGATAATCAGGGTTTAATTTATTGATTATATCGTTTAAAAGTATTCCTTTTTGTCCTTCAATCATTTTTTCTTCAGGATCAAGACTTTCAGAATGGATTAGTTCTCTTGAATTTGCCTTTTCTTCATCAAAGTTATCATCAATAGATAGCATATTGTGTCTATTCTGTTTTCTTAAAAAATCGATACAATGATTTGTGGCAATTTTGAATAGCCAAGTACTAAAAGCATATTTTGGAGTGTAATTATCAAGCATTTTAAAAGCTTTTCCTAAAGCTTCAATTGTTAAATCTTCGGCATCATCGACGTTAGTCACCATCTTTTTCATCATAAAAAACAGTGTGTCTCTATAATATCCCAATAATTTGGCATAAGCTTTTTGATCGCCTTGCTTAGCTTTTTCGACTAACTCTAAATCTCTTTTAGCTTTTTCTGAAAAATCAGTTTCAGGCTTCATTTTTTTCGTTTACGCTTTATGGTATTTGAGAATATTACTATAAAGTTAATTATTGGAATTATAAAATCAAATATTATACCGAGATAAAATATATTTTTTTCATTTAATTTTTTTGATGCGAAATATAAAACCGTTAATTGAGTAATCATTCTTATTAAAAATAAAGGAATTAAGAATAATTTATGATCACAATAAATTAATGCAAAAATAAAAGATATATAGAATAGCTCCCTGCTAAAAACTTCTAACCCTAATAGTACTTTATGTTTAAATTTATAGTATTTTCCTGTTGTTAGATGTCTTTTTTTCTGATAATACCAGTCTTTAAATTTTTTTTCAGCTTTACTTTGAGTAAAAGTTTCAGGCCTTAGTTCAATTTTAACATTTTCATTATTTGCATTTTCATTAACAAACAAATCATCATCGCCAGATTCAAGATGTAAATGATTAGAGAAGCCTCTGTTTTCAAAAAAAAGAGATTTTTTGTATGCTAAATTTCTTCCAACACCCATATAAGGAATACGAGCCATTGCAAAAGTAAAATACTGAAGTGCAATAAACATTGTATCAAATCTGATTAACTTGTTTAAAAAGCCCTTACTTGGCTCATAAGCGCCATATGATATTACAATTTCTGTTTTATCAACAAAATTCTCTTGCATGTATGATAACCAATTTTCAGATTCGGGTTTACAATCTGCATCAGTAAGTAAAACCCAATCATTTTTGGCAGCTTTAAGACCAATTGAAACAGCAAGTTTTTTCCCATGTTTAAACTTTGTATCTGAAGGAATAGTAGTTACATATAAATTTCCATAATCATTTTTCAACAATTTTAGAATATCAGCTGTTTCGTCTTCAGATCCATCATTTACAACAATAACTTCAAATTCGGGATATTTTTGGTTTAAAACCAGAGGTAAGAAATTTTTTAAATTTTCAGCTTCGTCTTTTGCACAAATTACAATCGAAACAGGAAACTGTGTATTTTTTTCTGTTTTTCTTTTATAAAATTCAATTCTTAAATAAAAAAAGAAATAATAAAAAAGCTGTATTATTAAAGAAACTATAATTACTGCTAACAAGCTAATTTCTAATGCACTAAAGTTTGAAAAACAATCCATTTGTGGGTATTTTTTTTTAATCAATATTTTTTGCAAATGTAATTAAAAATTGATATGTATAAATATTCTTTACATTATATTTTAGTATTCAACTATTTAAAATAATTTACCTACTTTTGCCAAAAAATTAGATTCTATATAAATGAAATTTGAAATTTCAAAAACAGACAATAAAAGCAAAGCTAGAACAGGAAGAATTACAACAGATCATGGTCAAATAAAAACTCCAATTTTTATGCCTGTTGGAACAGTTGGCTCTGTTAAAGGTATTCATCAAAACGAGCTTTCAGAAGATATAAAAGCACAAATAATTTTAGGCAATACTTATCATTTATATTTGCGTCCGGGAATGGAAACCATTGAAAAAGCTGGTGGTTTACATAAATTTATGAATTGGGAAAAACCAATTTTAACAGATAGTGGTGGTTTTCAAGTTTTTTCTTTGGCAGCAAATAGAAAATTATCTGAAAATGGTGCTGTTTTTCAATCCCACATTGATGGTTCACGACATACTTTTACTCCTGAGTATGTGGTTGATATTCAAAGAATTATCGGTTCTGATATAATGATGGCTTTTGACGAATGCACGCCATATCCATGCGATTATAATTATGCTAAAAATTCATTAGAATTAACGCATAATTGGTTGGATAGAGGCATTAAACACTTTAGAGCAACAGAGCCTAAATACGGCCATTCACAATCATTTTTTCCAATTGTTCAAGGCAGTGTTTATAAAGATTTAAGAATAAAATCAGCAGAAGTAATATCATCGTATGAAGCTGAAGGAAATGCAATTGGTGGTTTATCGGTAGGCGAACCTGTTGCAGATATGTATGAAATGTGCGATATTGTAACAGACATTTTACCAAAAGATAAACCAAGATATTTAATGGGCGTAGGAACTCCCGCAAATATTCTTGAAGGAATTGCACTGGGAATTGATATGTTTGATTGCGTAATGCCAACTAGAAATGGAAGAAATGGAATGCTTTTTACAAAAGAAGGTACAATTAACATTAAAAATGTTAAATGGAAACAAGATTTTTCGCCTATCGAAATAGATGGAGCTTCATTTGTGGATACTTTTTATACAAAAGCTTATTTAAGGCATTTAATTGCTTCAAATGAAAGGCTTGGAGCTCAAATTGCAAGTATTCATAACTTAGCGTTTTATTTATGGCTAGTTGGTGAGGCACGAAATAAAATTGAAAACGGTGAGTTTTCTAATTGGAAAGATAATATGGTAAAAAAATTATCCACTAAATTATAATTAACAAAATATCTATAGTAATTCTGAATTTGAAAATAAGAATATGGATAAATTTGGATTAAAGAAATTAGATCTTTACATAATAAAAAAATTTTTAGGAACATTTTTTTTCTCTATCGCTTTGATAATGAGCATTGTAATTGTTTTTGATTTAGCCGAAAAAATTGATGATTTTTTAGAGCAAAATGTTCCTTTAAGCGAAATTGTTTTTGTTTATTACTTTAACTTTTTGCCATATTTTGCAAACTTCTTTTCACCATTATTTATTTTTATATCAGTAATATTTTTCACATCAAAACTTACTAGCAATTCTGAGATTATTGCAATTTTAAGTAATGGAATAAGTTATCATCGCTTAATGTTTCCATATTTTTTGTCTGCACTTTTTTTGGGAATACTTTCTTTTTTCCTAACAGGATATATAATTCCTGAAGCAAACAAAAAAAGAATTGATTTTGAATATAAATATATTGACAGCGAATTTAGATTTACTTCAACAAATATTCACAGGCAAATATTACCGGGCACATTTGTATATATAAAATCATATGATAATAACAGAAATGCCGGTTCCGACTTTACTATTGAAAAATTTGAAGATAAAGAATTGATTTCAAAACTAGTTGCAAATAGAGTTTCTTGGGATTCGATTACACAAAAATGGAGCTTAAAAGATTATTACATAAGAAACTATTCTAAAATAAATAGAGAGCTTGAAGCCGGAAAATCAATAGACACTTCATTAAATTTATATCCTAAAGATTTTCAAATCAGATTAAAATCTATTGAAAAATTAACAAGTACAGAGCTAAGTGTAGTTATAAAAGAATTAACGCTAAAAGGTGATGATAATTTGGAATCATATATAGTTGAAAAATATCGAAGAGTTGCTTTTCCTTTTTCTACTTTTATTTTAACCTTAATCGGCGTAAGCTTATCTACAAAAAAAAGAAGAGGCGGAACCGGCGTTAATATTGGACTTGGACTTGCTTTAAGTTTTATTTATATACTATTTATGCAAGTTTTTGGTGAACTTGCAAAAGCAAACTCAATCCCTTCATTATTAGGTGTTTGGATGCCAAATATTATTTTCTTTATAATAGGCATATTTTTATATATTATTGCACCTAAATAATTGCTAAAATTCATCTGTATAAACAAAATATTCTTGATATTTTTCAGGAATTTCAGGTTTTTTGTCAAAAATTCCAAAAATTGAAGAACCACTTCCTGACATTGATGCATATATTGCCCCACTTTTATATAAATCATCTTTAATTGCTTTCAATTCGGGGAATTTTTTAAAAACAGGAATTTCAAAATCATTAAAAATATAATTCTTCCAATCAGCAATAGGTTTTTTAATTAATTCAATTAACTCATTTTCTGAATTTTTAGCTTTAATTCCAGAATATGCATCAGCCGTACTTACAAAAATATCAGGCTTTATTAATAAAATATAATATCCTTCTAAATTTAACTCAATACTTTTAAATTTATCACCTTTTTCAAAAGCGAAAACAGGTTTATTGTTAATGAAAAATGCACAATCGCTGCCTAATTTTGAAGTGTAATTTATTAATTCATAGCTACTTAAATTTAAATTAAAGAAATTATTAATTTCTTTAAGCATAAAAGCAGCATCAGAAGAACCGCCTCCCAAACCTGCACCAAACGGAATAATTTTATGTAAATGAATATTTAATAAAGGCAATGAAAAATCATTAGCAATTAAACTATAAGCTTTAAAGCAAATGTTTATATCATTTTCTATTCCAAGCTCAATTCCTGTTTGCAGAAATTTTGATTTTGTGCTAATTGATTTATCAATTTCAACAAACTCAAGAATATCATAAAGTTTAACAGGATAAAATATTGTTTCAATATTATGGAAACCATCATCTCTTTTAGAAACAACATTTAACCCAATATTTATTTTTGCATTTGGAAAACTTATCATAAAACAAATATAAAAATTAGTTTGTTAATATATATCATTAATAAAATAGAAGTAAAAAATTTGATTAATGCATTTATTATCAGCAGCATATATTAAAAAAAATAAATACAAGCAACAATATTTTTAAACAAGTTGAAATTTACTTTACAAAAATCACTAAATATTTGTGTAAAGTTTTTGAAAAAAAGAAAATTATATTACTTTTGCAGTCCGAATTTAAAGATTTAAACAAAAAATATAAGGTAGAATTAAAGATTTTTGAACTATTAGTAAGCCAAATTTGCAATAAACTGATAGACAAATACTTATAAAAAATTTAAAGTCATGAAAAGAACGTTTCAACCATCAAATAGAAAAAGAAAAAACAAGCACGGTTTTAGAGAAAGAATGGCCTCTGCAAGCGGCAGAAAAGTATTAGCAGCCAGAAGAGCAAAAGGAAGAAAAAAACTTTCCGTTTCTGATGAACCAAGTCATAAACGTTAATTTTAGCTTTATATAAAAATATTTCAAATAAATTGTTTATTTATTTTTAAATAATATAATTCAAATTATAATTTCAGCCCTTCTTTAAACAAGAAGGGTTTTTTAATTTTATAAATATATGTATTTAAAATAATAATAATAAGGCTGTTTTTTTTGTAAATTTGCTTTTAAATTTTAATAATCAAAACAAATAAAATGTCAAATAATAATATAGAATCCATTTTACTAACTGAAATTAAAGCCGAATTAAAAGATATTGCTAAAAAAGTAATAAATAATGATAGAATAACTGTTGAAGAAGGAATTATTTTATACGAAAAAGGCGAACTTGGTTTTTTAGGAACTTTA
This sequence comes from Bacteroidales bacterium, assembly GCA_016937695.1. GTDB lineage: Bacteria > Bacteroidota > Bacteroidia > Bacteroidales > NBLH01 > NBLH01. The sequence continues at coordinate 104,521 of JAFGWC010000046.1, read as the reverse complement.
GCAAATATTGTTAGAGAGCGAAAACACGGACATAATACTTATTTCAATCGGAATTTTCATATTGAGCCAACAAATATTTGCATTTATAATTGTAAATTTTGCTCATATGTTAGAAAAATTGGTGATGTAGATGCTTGGGAATATTCATTGGAACAAATAATTGATATCGCTAAAAAATATAAAGAACAAGCAGTTACAGAAGTTCATATTGTTGGCGGAGTTCATCCAAAAAGAGATTTACATTATTATGGAAATATGATTCAGGAAATTAAAAAAGTTTTACCTGATATTCATGTAAAAGCATTTACTGCAGTTGAGCTTGATTTTATGATAAAAAAAGCCAAAATGTCTATCAAAGACGGTTTAATAAAGCTTAAAGAATATGGATTAGACTCAATACCGGGTGGAGGAGCTGAGATATTTAATCCGGAAATCAGAAAACAAGTTTGTGATGAAAAATCATCCACAGAAATGTGGCTTAATATTCACAAAACAGCACATCAAGTTGGTATTCCTTCTAATGCAACAATTTTATACGGACATATTGAATCGTATGCAGATAGAATTGACCATATGAATAAATTAAGAGACTTACAAGACGAAACAAACGGATTTAACACATATATTCCACTAAAATTCAGAAAAGCCAATAATAATTTATCATACATTGGTGAAGTTTCAACTATTGAAGATTTGAAAAATTATGCTGTATCACGTATTTTCTTAGATAATTTTGACCACATAAAAGCATATTGGCCAATGATTGGAAAAGAAACTGCTCAAATTGCACTTTCTTTTGGTGTTGATGATATTGACGGAACTATTGATGATACAACAAAAATTTATTCAATGGCAGGAGTTGAAGATAAAACTCCAACTATGACATCACAAGAATTAGTTAATTTAATAAAAGAAGTAAATCGAATTCCTATTGAAAGAGACACTTTGTATAATGTTGTTAATGATTTTTCATAAATAAACAAATAGAAATTGCGAATTATTTTTAGCCATTATTTGTTTTTGTTAGTTCATAAAATATTTTTTCAACACTTTAAATATTAAACATATAATTTTATCTTTGCTAAAACGTTAAATCGAAACAAAATTATCTTTTTTTTAAAAGCTCTGGAAAATGAATATTGACATTAAAAATAAATTCTTAAATTTTTTAACTAGCGTGAAGCTATTAATTGCTTCAAATATAATTTTAAGACAAATTTTAATTGCATTTGTACTATTAATTATCTTTATATACGCTTCTTTTTTATCATTAAAAATAATAACTCATCATGGCGAAGGTCTTTCTGTGCCTGACTTTACAGGATTAGAAATGAAACAAGTTAACAAAATTGCTGATGAAAAAGATTTAAATTTTAAAATTATTGATTCCGTTTATAATGCTCCGGGAAAAAAAGGAACTGTTATAGCACAAGTTCCACCAGCTGGATTTAAAGTTAAAGAAGGAAGAACAATTTTACTTACAATAAAAACATTTAATCCGCAAAGAATATTAATGCCAGATTTTACAAATGTTTCTCTAATTCAAGCTAAAGCTGATATTGAAACTTATGGTTTAAGAATCGGGAATTTAAAATATGTTCCGGATATTGCAACAAACAATGTTCTTGAACAAATTTATAATGGAAGAGCTATTAAGCCTGGAACACCTATTGAAAAAAACTCAGTTATTGATTTAATTCTTGGAATGGGAAAATCAGATAAAATTACAATTGTTCCTGATTTATTAAACCTAACAAAAGATGAAGCTTTCCAAAAAGCAACTGATTTATCGCTTAATATTGGGGCTTTAGTTTTTGATAATTCTGTAATTTCTACAGAAGACAGCCTTAATGCTGTTATATGGAAACAAACACCTATTCCAAACACACAAACCACAATCGGTTCTTCTATTGATGTTTGGCTTTCATTAGAATTAAACAAATAAAATGCTTAAAACAACTAACATTAAAAATATATTAAAAAAAAAGAGAATAATTAAGTTTTTATTCGTTTATATTCTATTTTTTATAAACAACAGTATTTCTTTTGCCCAAGAACAGCTTGTTGGTTTAGAAGTTAATCCTTTAATAATCAACAATATAAATAAAACAAGCGAAAAACAGAATAAAGATGCAATTATTGTTGAACTACCTTTTTTTGATGATTTTTCAACTTCAGATTTATATCCGAATACAGATTTATGGACAGATAGCTTTGCATTTATAAATAGTTCTTATCCATACCAACCACCATCAATTGGTGTTGCAACTTTTGATGCAATTTCTAATACAGGTGAATTTTATGAAGCAGCAAACTACGGAAATTCTTTTATTGCTGATTATTTGAGCTCTCAAACAATTAATCTCGATTATCCTGGCGACAATACTATTTATTTAAGTTTTTATTACCAACCACAAGGCTTTGGCGATGAACCTGAAGAAAAAGATTCATTATATCTAGAATTTTATGCGCCTGATGAAGCTACTTGGAATACTATTTGGCAGATGAAAGGCTCTGAAAACTCTGATTTTAAGCAAGTTATAATCCACATAAGTGATGAAAAATACCTAAAATATAATTTTAAATTTAGATTTAAAAACAAGGTAAGTTTATCAACAAATAGTATTCCAAGTAAAGTTGGAAATGTTGACCACTGGCATATAGACTATGTATATTTAAACAGAGGCAGAAACTCATCAGATTTAGTACATCATGATGTTGCTTTTACTGAACCAATGAGCTCATTTTTAAAAGATTACGAACAAATGCCATGGAGTCATTATCTTGTAAATCCGGCAAACGAAATTAGCTCAAATATTAACATTTACTATAAAAATAATGATAATGTAACTCGTTTAATCGACAGCTTATACTTTGTTTTTACTGATGAAATGGCTACTAAAGACAATGATCCTCTTTTTGCAGGATCTTATAATTTATCAGCATCCGAATTAAAACACTTTTATGCACCTCCAAACTATGTATTTTCGAGTTCAAGCACAGATTCTGCAAGATTTAAAATAAAAAGTGTACTTGTAACAGACGGATTTGACTATAAAAACAATAATGAAATTACATTTTATCAAAAATTCTATAACTACTATTCATATGACGATGGAACCGCAGAAATGGGTTACGGAATTACAGGCGAAGGAACAGAAAATGCCAAATTAGCCAGCCGTTTTAATATAAGAAAAAGAGATACTCTTGTTGCAGTTGATATGTATTTTAACAGAACTCTTTTCGACAACAGTCAAAAATATTTTTACTTAACAGTTTGGAAAGATAACGGCAACGGTGAGCCTGGTGAAATTATTTATCAAAAAGAAGGCTATCGTCCTGAATATGAGGATGAACTGAATAAATTTCATACTTTCCATATTACAGATACTACATTAATTGTTGAAGGAGATATTTATGTTGGCTGGACACAAACAACAACTGACATGTTAAATATTGGATTTGATATTAATAGATTCCATAATGAAAATACATTTTATAATATTTCAGGAACTTGGAAAGAGTCATTATTTCCAGGCTCTTTAATGATTAGACCAGTTCTGGGACACAAACTGAGCACCGGAATTGAAAAGATTAAAGCTATTACAGCTGATGTAAATATTTATCCAAATCCGGCAAACGAAATATTATTTATAAATATTAAAAATCAAAATTACTTTGAAAAAAATACAATTAATATATACAGCCTTAACGGAAAATTAATGCAACAAGATATTATAGAAAATAATACTTCAATAAACATTAGAAATTTAGAGAAAGGAATATATATAATTAAAATTATTAATGAAAAACAGCAATTAATAGTTACAAAAAAACTAATAAAATTATAATTATATTTCATATCTGAATACAAATCTGAGTTATTAATCATTAATTAAAAAAGCATAGTTTATATTAACTACTACGCTTATAATCAATAACTTAAAATCAACAAACCAAAAAAAAAGTTTAGTGCAAAAAACACATATAATTTTTCCAAATGCTTGAACAAGAAGATGATAATGAATTATTTGAACATTTCAAATATATTGTAGATAAAGGTCAATCGCCTTTAAGAATAGATAAATATTTATTTAATAAAATAGAAAATATTTCAAGAAACAGAATTCAAGAAGCTGCTTCAGGCGGAAACATATTAGTAAATGGAAATTCGGTAAAAGCAAACTATAAAGTTAGGCCATCAGATGAAATTACTATAGTTTTTGAATATCCACCAAGAGAAATAGAAATAATAGCTGAAGATATTCCAATAGATATTATTTATGAAGATGATGAAATACTTTTAGTTAACAAAAGGCCTGGAATGGTTGTTCACCCAAGTTATGGTCATTATTCAGGTACTTTAGTTAATGCTTTAGCATATCACTTAAAAAATTTACCTTTATTTGAAAGTGATGATCCACGTCCTGGATTAGTTCACAGAATTGATAAAAACACATCAGGTATTTTATTAATTGCAAAAACAGAAGAGGCAAAAACAAAATTATCAAAACAATTTTTCGATAGAACAACAAACAGAAAATATATAGCATTGGTTTGGGGAAATTTTGATGACGATGAAGGTACAATTACCGGAAATATCGGCCGAAATTTAAAAAACAGAAAAGTAATGCAGGTATTTCCTGACGGCGAATATGGAAAACATGCTGTAACTCATTATAAAGTTTTAGAAAGATTTGGATATGTGAGTTTAATTGAATGTAAACTGGAAACCGGACGCACTCACCAAATAAGAGCGCATATGAAATATATTGGACATCCGTTATTTAATGATGACGAATATGGCGGCGAAAAAATTTTAAAAGGAACTACTTTTACAAAATACAAACAATTTGTACAAAACTGCTTTAATATATTGCCTCGACAAGCTTTACATGCAAAATCATTAGGCTTTACACATCCAAAAACAGGCGAAGAAATGTTTTTTGATTCTGAAATACCTGAAGATATGGCTCAAGCAATTGAAAAATGGCAAAATTATGCAATACATAAACTTGAAGATTAATTTTTTATAAATCATTATAAATCAGTAAAATATAAATTATAGAAAGATGAAAAAAAACATTGCTGTTGTTGTTGGTGGAAATTCGTCCGAATATTTTATCTCATTGCAGAGCGGTGAAAAAATTGCCAATGAAATTGACAAAGAAAAGTTTAACGTTTATGTTGTTACAATAAAAGGAAGCGACTGGGAATTAACAAGCGATTTATATTGCGGTTTAATAATCAACAAAAACGATTTTAGCTTTAACGATAATGGTAAAAAAGTTAAGTTTGATTGTGCATATATTGCTATCCACGGAACACCGGGAGAAGACGGTAAACTCCAATCATATTTTGATATGATAAAATTGCCTTATACATCTTGCAATGTATTATGCTCGGCCTTAACTTTTAACAAATATTATTGCAATACTGTTTTAAGGCAATCAAATATTAATATTGCAAATTCAGTACTTTTAATTAAAGGTCAAAATATTGATAATGAAAGCATTATATCAAAAACAGGCTTGCCTTGCTTTGTTAAACCAAACGAAGGCGGCTCAAGTTTTGGAATATCAAAAGTAAAAAAACAAGAAGATTTAATTTCTGCTATCGAAATTGCATTTAAAGAATCTAATCAGGTAATAATTGAGCAATTTATTGAAGGAACTGAAATTACAGTTGGATTGGTTAAAACTAAAAATAAAGATTACATTTTTACACCAATAGAAATAGTTAGCGCAAACGAATTTTTCGATTACGAAGCTAAATATAACGATAAAAAAACTCAGGAAATTATTCCGGCCAGAATTAGTGCTGAATTAACTAAAAAATCGCAAGAACTTTCATCTCAAATATATGATTATTTGAATTGTTCAGGTATTGTAAGAGTTGATTTCATTTTAAAAAATGATACTTTTTATTTTCTTGAAATTAATACAATTCCGGGAATGACAGCCGCAAGCCTTGTTCCAAAACAAATTAAAGAATATGGAGTAGAGATGAAAGATTTACTTACAGATATAATAGAAAATTCCATCAATACATACAATTTGTAAAGTTTTATTTGCTTTTAAAAATTAAAGTTTATATTTTTGTAATAAAAGTAAAATTTTATTATAAAAATATAAATTATGAAAAATTCTGAATCAAAATTATCAACCGTTTTTATTTCAATATTACTGATATTAAATTCATGCGGAGTAACTAATAATAACACTAAAAACTTTTATGCTATTTACTCGCAAAAGCTTGGTGTTCAACTGAATGGCAATGAAGATAAAAAATTTATAAAAGCAATATCTGATTGGAAAGGAACACCTTACAGATATGGCGGAACATCAAGAAAAGGAACAGATTGCTCCGGATTTGTAAGTTCAATTTACAAAGAAGTATATAATAAAAATCTACACAGAAATTCACTTGACATGCTTAAAGATGTAAAAAAAATCAGCAAAAAAAACTTAAAAACCGGCGATTTGATTTTTTTTAAAACATCTGGAAAAAAGGTTTCTCATGTAGGAATTTATATTGCTGATAATAAATTTATTCATGCAGCATCTAAAGGCGTAGTAATAAATGATTTAGATCAGGAATATTATAAAAAAGCCTATTATAAATCAGGAAAAGTTAAGATGTAAATATTAAAAAAGTCGGAGACTTAAAAATCTCCGACTTTATCCTGTTAAGTTAATTAAATATTACTTTTCTATTTCAACTCATTAAAATCAAACAAATTTTTTCTGTATTCATCAATTGGCGCACAAGTACAACAAAGATTTCTGTCTCCATAAGCATCATCAACTCTGGCACAACCTGGCCAAAACTTATTTTCTTCAACCCATCTTAAAGGAAAAGCAGCTTTTGATCTTGAATAAGAATGCTCCCAAGTATCAGAACAAATATGAGATGATGTATGAGGTGCATTTTTGAGCACATTATCAACTTTATCAGCCTTACCTTCTCTAATTTCCTGAATTTCATTATAAATTGTAACCATTGCTTCCACAAATCTATTTAATTCTTGCAAAGATTCACTTTCAGTTGGTTCAACCATAAGCGTTCCGTGAACAGGAAAAGAAAGAGTTGGCGCGTGAAAACCAAAATCCATAAGTCTTTTTGAAATATCAGTTTCTGTAATATCAGCTTCTGATTTAAAATTTCTAGCTTCCATTATCATTTCATGTGCAACTCGACCATTTTTACCTGTATAAAGAATTTTATAATATTCCTTTAAAGCACTAGCCAAATAATTTGCATTTAATATTGCTGCTTTCGTAACATTTGTTAATCCATTAACTCCCAGCATTTTAATATATGCATGAGTAATTGTTAAAACACTTGCACTGCCCCATGGAGCAGAAGAAACAGCCGAAATACCTTTTTTACCTCCTGTTTTCACAACACTATGCGAAGGTAAATAATCAACAAGATGCTTGGCAACTCCAATTGGTCCAACTCCCGGCCCGCCTCCACCATGTGGTATTCCAAATGTTTTATGCAAATTAAGATGACAAACATCAGCACCTATCAAACCAGGATTGGTTAAGCCAACTTGTGCGTTCATATTTGCACCGTCCATATAAACCTGACCACCGCATTTATGAATAATCTCGCACATTTCAATTATTGATTCTTCAAAAACACCATGAGTTGAAGGGTATGTAACCATAAAAGCAGATAAATTTTGTTTATGCTCTTCTGCTTTTTTTCTTAAATCATCAACATTTATATTACCATTTTCATCACATTCAACAACTATAACTTTCATTCCGGCCATTACACCACTTGCCGGATTTGTTCCGTGTGCAGATGAAGGAATTAAAACAACATCTCTGTGCCCTTGTCCATTATTTATATGAAACTGTCGAATAACCATTAAGCCTGCATATTCACCTGCTGCGCCAGAATTTGGTTGTAATGAAACATCATCAAATCCTGTAATTACAGAAAGATCGTGTTCCAATTCTTTAAATAGCTCATGATATCCTTCTGCTTGATTTTCAGGCACAAATGGATGTATTCCACTAAATTCAATCCAGCTTAAAGGAAGCATTGAAGTTGCAGAATTTAATTTCATTGTACAAGAACCTAAAGGAATCATTGAATGTGTTAAAGAAATATCTTTACGGTCCAATTTTTTTATGTAACGCATCATTTCTGTTTCAGAACGATATTTTTTAAAAACGTCTAAGTTTAAAAACTCGCTGGTTCTCTCAAATTTTTTATCAAAGTATATTTTATCTTCAATTTCTAATATTTCAGTTACTGATTTTCCACTAGCTTTGGCAAATACATTTAAAATATCATTAATATTCTGAATATGAGTAGTTTCGTCAACAGTAATTCCAATTTCTTTATCAGAAATATATCTAAAATTAATTCCGTTATCTAATGCAAGTTTTTCAATTTGCTTGATATCTACATTTTCAGGAATAATAACTTTTATTGTATCAAAGAAATTTTGATTTTCTTGTTTATAACCAAGTTTAACTAATCCTTCAGATAAAATCCCAACAGTAGAATGAATATTAAGTGCAATTCTTTTTATTCCTTCGCCACCGTGATAAACAACGTACATTCCGGCCATAGTTGCCAATAAAGCCTGAGCTGTACAAATATTAGAAGTAGCTTTTTCACGTTTAATGTGCTGTTCGCGAGTTTGCAAAGCCATTCTAAGAGCTAAATTATCATGCTTATCTTTAGTGATACCGATAATTCTTCCCGGCATCGATCTTTTATAACTATCTTTTGTTGCAAAAAAAGCAGCATGAGGTCCACCATATCCCATAGGAACTCCAAAACGTTGAGAAGAACCAAAAACAATATCAGCATTCCACTCTCTAGGAGGTGTTAATAATGCAAGACTCATAATATCGGCAGCAACACTAACTAGGCTTCCTTTTTCATGAGCACATTCAACAAAACTTTTGTAATCCTCAATTTTACCATCAGCGGCAGGATATTGAATAATACAGCCAAATATTTTATCATCCAATTTACATTCATTAAAATTACCAGATTGAATTTCAATACCTAAAGGATTAGCTCTGGTAATTAAAACATCCTTAGTTTGCGGAAAGATATTTTCATCGATAAACAAAACATTTTTACCTGCTTTTGCATCAGCTCTTGATCTTAAATTATACATCATAATCATAGCTTCAGCAGCAGCGGTTCCTTCATCTAAAAGAGAAGCATTTGCAAGTTCCATCCCGGTAAGTTCCATTACCATAGTTTGGAAATTTAACAATGCTTCTAATCTACCTTGCGAAATTTCTGCTTGATATGGAGTATAAGAAGTGTACCAAGAAGGATTTTCAAGAATATTTCTTTGAATTACTGCAGGCGTTATTGTATCATAATATCCTAAACCAATATATGTTTCAAAAACTTTATTTTTAGATGAAATTTCCTTAATTCTTCTAAAATACTGACGTTCAGTTAAAGCTTTTGATAATTCCAAAGGCTTATTTAATCTAATAGATGCAGGAATTGTTTGATTAATTAACTCCTCAATTGAATTAACTCCAATTTTTTTGAGCATTAAAGGAATTTCTTCATCTCTTGGTCCATTGTGGCGATAAATATATTTCTCTGTTGCCATCGTTTTTTATATATTTTATTAATTAATGTTTATATAATTACAAATTGTAAAATTATAAATAAGATTACTTATAATTGATACAAAAATTAAAAAAAACACTAATGATATTGTTAAACATGATTTAAATCATAATACACTATAAGTATTTATTAATTAAAAAAAAATAATTAAAAATTTAAAACCAACAAATAGAGTTATAAATGAAAAAAACATCAGAAATATAAAAAAATAAAGAGAAACTTTTGTGAGGCTGATAATATTTTATACTTTTGCAGTCCGAAATGATTTTCATTAGGTTAATGAAAGTGATATTTTACTAATAATTAGTAATTTACCACCTGTGAAATAAAAAATTATAACTTATGTATGCAATAGTAGAAATAGCTGGACAGCAATTTAAAGTTGAAGAAGGAAAAAAAATCTTTGTTCATAGATTAGCTCAAAAAGAAGGTGAAAAAGTTGAGTTTGATCAAGTTTATTTAGTTGATAATGATGGAGATATTAAAATTGGTTTGCCTACAATTAAAGGTGCAAAAGTATCTGCAAAAGTAACTAAAGATAGCGTTAGAGGTGATAAAGTAAAAATATTTAAAAAGAAAAGACGTAAAGGATACCAAAAAGAAAGTGGTCATCGTCAAAATTTTAGCGAAATAGAAATTGAATCAATTTCATTATAAAAAAACAAAGTTTTAATTAAGAATTAAATAAAATTTAAGATATGGCACATAAAAAAGGAGCCGGTAGTTCGAGAAACGGAAGAGAATCGGAAAGTAAACGATTAGGCGTTAAAATTTTCGGCGGACAATTCGCTAAGGCTGGTAATATTATTGTTAGACAAAGAGGAACAAAACATCATCCTGATAAAAATATGGGACTTGGGAAAGACCATACTTTATTTGCTTTAGTTGATGGTTTTGTTGAATTTAAAAAGAAAAGAAACAATAAATCATACGTTTCTATAATTCCATTGGAAGTAAATTAAAATAAATTATTCTTAACATATAATAAAATCTCCTTTATTTATTACTTTTGTAATATAATAATTGGAGATTTTTTTATTTAAAATTACACATAACATGCTGACAATTAAGCTTTTAAGAGAAGACAAGGAAAGAGTAATTCAAAAATTAAAAATAAAAAATTTTGATGCTGAGACTATTATAAATAAAATTATTGAAATAGATGAAGCAAAAAGGACAGTTCAAAATAAATTAGAACAATCCTTATCAGAATTAAATAATATTTCGAAACAAGTTGGAATACTTTTTAAAGATGGAAAAGTTGAAGAAGCTAATAAAGCAAAGGAAAAAACTGTAGAATTAAAAAACGAAACTAAAGATTTAAACTCTGAGCTTAACAAATTAGATTCTGATTTAAATAATTTAATAGTTCAATTACCAAATTTACCTAACGAACTTGTTCCTATTGGAAAAGGTGCCGAAGATAATGAAATAATAAAAACTGGAGGAAAAATTCCTGAATTATTAGAGAGTAACTCATTGCCACACTGGGATTTAGCAAAAAAATATGATATAATTGATTTTGAACTTGGAAATAAAATAACAGGTGCAGGTTTTCCGGTTTATAAAGGAAAAGGTGCAAAATTGCAAAGAGCATTAATTAGTTATTTCCTTGACAGAGCAATTGAAAATGGATATGATGAAGTAATGCCACCTTTATTGGTTAATGAAGCTTCTGGATTTGGAACAGGGCAACTTCCTGATAAAGAGGGACAAATGTATCACGCAGGCATTGATAACTTTTATTTAATACCAACAGCAGAAGTTCCTGTTACAAATATTTTTAGAGACGAAATTGTTCAAGCAGAAGATTTTCCAATTAAAAAAACTGCATATACACCTTGCTTTAGAAGAGAAGCAGGCTCTTACGGAAAAGATGTTAGAGGTTTAAACCGATTGCATCAATTTGATAAAGTAGAAATTGTTCATATAAGTCATCCAGAAGTGTCGTATAAAGCTTTAGATGAGATGGTTAATCATGTAGAAAATCTAGTAAAAGAGCTTGAACTACCATACAGAATTCTTAGATTATGCGGTGGAGATATGAGTTTTACATCTGCCTTAACTTATGATTTTGAAGTTTTTTCTGCAGCACAAAAAAAATGGCTTGAAGTTAGCTCAGTATCTAATTTTGAAGAATTTCAAGCAAACAGACTTAAACTAAGATTTAAAGAAAAAGGCGATAAAAAAACAAAACTAGCTCACACATTAAACGGAAGTGCCTTGGCGCTACCAAGAATTGTTGCTGCCTTGCTTGAAAACAATCAAACACCCGACGGAATTAAAATACCAAAAATATTAGTTCCATACACTGGATTTGAATATATAAATTAGTTTTTAAATAAAAATAACCTTTAACTAATATTAAAATAGTATTTTGTTAGAGGTTTTTTTATTTTTTAAATTTACTAATTTTGATTTTAATAATTGTATGATTACTTTAGTAAACAAATACAATAATTAAAATTGAATCTACTCTTATTTCCTAATATTCAAATTGTTACATCATGAAAAAGTATTTATTATTCATAATCTTAATCTCAAATACAGTTTTTGCGCAAATAAACTTTGATGATTATTTTTTAAATAAAACTTTAAGATTTGATTACACAAGAGCCGGAAACTCTGACACTTCTTATGTTTTTTTTGAACAATTAAAAGAAGAACCATTTTGGGGAGGTTCAAAAATTAATTTAATAGATAAATTCAATTTTGGCGATTATATGTTGATAGTTTACGATTCAACAGGTCAAAATTTACTTTATTCAAGAGGATATTCATCACTTTTTAAAGAATGGATTGATACAGAAGAGGCTACAGAAACATCAAGAAGTTATTATGAATCTGTAGTAATGCCTTTTCCTAAAGAAAAAATAATAGTAAAAATACAAAACAGAGATAGAAAAAATATATTCCACACAGTTTTTGAATATAAAATTGACCCCAAAAGCTATTTTATAGTTAAAGAAACATACGACAAATACAGCACCGAAAAAATCTATTATTCAGGCAATTACAATAAAAAACTAGATATTGCTATTCTTCCTGATGGATATACAAAAGAAGAAATCGGAAAACTTAAAACTGACGCAAACAGATTTATTAAAGCATTTTTTGAAGTTTCTCCATTTAAAGAGAATAAAGATAAGGTAAATTTTTGGCTTGTAAATGCAGAATCAGAAGAATCAGGAACAGATATTCCGGGAACAGGAGTTTGGAAAAAAACCATTTTAAACACACATTTTTATACTTTTAACAGCGAAAGATATTTAACAACCAGAGATGTAAAAAAAATTAGAGATTTAGCATCGTATGTTCCTTATGATCAGATATATATACTTGTAAACACTAAAAAATACGGCGGCGGTGGAATTTACAATTACTATAATCTTTGCAGTAGCGATAATGAGTTGTCAACAAAAGTATTTACACATGAATTTGGGCATGCATTTGCTGCTCTTGCAGATGAATATACTTATGGTTTTGATAATGCTGAAGAACTCTACGATTTATCGGTTGAGCCTTGGCAAGCGAACATATCAACTTTAGTCGATTTTGAAAGTAAATGGAAAAATATGGTAGACAAAAAAACGCCTATTCCAACTCCTGATACTGAAGAATTTAAAGATAAAGTTGGCGCATTTGAAGGTGCCGGATATGTTACAAAAAAAGTATTTCGTCCAACACATGACTGTAAAATGAAATCTAATAATACAAATGAGTTTTGTCCTGTTTGTTATAAAACTGTTTTAGAAATGCTCAATTTCTATTCTGAATAAAAATCTATTTTAAATTTAAATTTATGGATATAAAATTTGTTAATATATTATCTTCTTTTATGGTATTATTTGCTGTAATCGACATAACAGGATCAATACCAATAATAATTGATTTAAAGAAAAAAGCAGGCGAAATTCAATCAGCAAAAGCATCAATAATTTCGTTTTTTATAATGCTGATTTTTTTACTTGCTGGCGAAAAAATACTTCATCTTTTTGGTGTTGATATTTCATCATTTGCAATTGCAGGTGCATTTATTTTATTCTTTTTGGCACTTGAAATGGTTCTTGGTATAGATCTTTTTAAAGACAGCGGACACGGAAACACAACATCTATAGTTCCGCTTGCATTTCCATTAATTGCAGGTGCAGGTTCAATGACAACACTTCTTTCGCTAAGAGCTGAATATCAACTTGTTGAAATAATTATAGCTCTTGTTTTAAACGTTATTTTAGTTTATATTGTTTTAAAAATGACTCATGTATTTGAAAGAATATTAGGCCAAAGCGGAATATTAATTTTACGTAAAATATTCGGTATCATCTTATTAGCTATTGCTATAAAACTTTTTATGTCAAATGTTGCACTTTCGATAAGTAAGTTTTTTCCCGGATTAATAAATTAGGCATTAATGAATGAAAACATCATAATTTATACAGATGGTGCAGCACGCGGAAATCCGGGACCAGGCGGTTACGGAACAGTGCTAATTTCAGGAAAACACAGAAAAGAACTTTCGGATGGTTTTAACTTAACTACTAATAACCGTATGGAGCTTTTGGCTGTTATTGCTGGATTAGAAGCATTAAAAAAAGAAGGCAGTAATGTTACAATTTATTCCGATTCGAAATATGTGGTTGATTCTGTTGAGAAGAATTGGGTTTTTAATTGGGAAAAAAAATCATTTAAAGACAAAAAAAATCCGGATTTATGGAAACGCTTTTTAAAAATTTACAAAAAACATAATATTAAATTTGTTTGGATTAAAGGACACGCTAATATTAAAGAAAATGAAAGATGTGATCAACTGGCAGTTGAAGCATCTTTTAAATCATCGCTAAAAGAAGATTTCGGATATATTGAAAATAAAGATTTATAAAAACGAAACTGGTAATTGCCTTAATTTATGTTTGTTAATAACCGGATTTGCATATAAAGCAAGAAACATTTTATCAATTATCTTTTTTTCTCCCTCTATTTCATTTGTTTGTTTTTTTAAATAATTTGTAAATTCATCTACTTCAGCTTGTGTATATTTATATCTAAAAGTATCTGTTTTAAATAATAAATCATAAGCAATAAAATTATTTGTGAACAAAACACAACCTCTATATATCTGACTATCAATTAATTGAGCTATTTTATCAAATTGCAAATGTTTGTTTTCAATTTTTTTAATAATATTTAGTTTTCTTCTTAGTGGTCTTCCAAAACTAATATGTACTCTTCCTTTAAAATTATTTAAACCGCGACTCATACTATTTAAATCATCTTGAGGATTTTTTTTATAATCCCCATCTTTAAATCTTGAGTATAATTCATTAATTTTAGATTTATCGCAAGGTTCATATTCATAAGAAATTGAAACAGGAACAATTCTTAAATCTCTAAATGATTTTATTAATGATTTTTCTGAACTCATGCTTAACATTTTCAATAATGCAGGATGAGTTTTATCATTTCCATCTTTTGTTCTGCCTTCTTTTTGAGCAATCCAAATAGAACTATTATTATCGATTGTATCTTTTATATAGGAAGATAATTCTTGAGATGCTAAAAGCATTTCTCTAGCAGGTAAATTTCGTTGAACGACAAAAGTTTTATTAAGTTTTACAAGCATTTCAATCCATGGAAGAATTAATAAATTGCTTCCGATAGCAATTTCACTTGTTTGTGCCCAATGATCAAATAATATAATATTTATTAATGCCGGATCTAAAACTATATCCCTATGATTAGACATAAAGATATAATTTTTTGAAGGGTTTAATCTCTCAATTCCAGAATAAGTTAATTTACTGATGGTTTTTTGAACAACTAAATTTAAATAATAATAAACAACGTCTCTTTGAAAATCTTTTACTGTTTTAATTTTCTTTAAATTACTTATTACCTCCTCCTGTTTTTTTTGAGGATAAACAAAGGATAGTATTGTTGTAAATTGTGTCTCTTTTAATAATTGCTCAATAATTCCTTCAACTTCGTCATCATTATATGGTCTTATTGTTTTATATTTATCTGCATTTAGCATATTAATAATATTTTTTAGTTAATAAAAATCTCATACAATTTTGTCAATTGGTCAAAGATATTTATCATCTTATTTATATAAAATGCAAATGTATCAAAAAAACAAGTTTAATTATTTTTATTTAGTTTCTTTTTTTTTCGGTAACGAATAATTAGCCAAATTGAGAAAAATAGAATTAAAATAAATGGCCATAAATATGTTAATCCAATAATAAACATTAAAATTCCTTTCCAGCCACCTTCAAATCCATCGAGCAATTGGCTAAAAAATCCGACATATGCTTGTTCAATAGTTTCGTAAAGATTTAGATTTATTGTACTGAAACTCACTTGGTTACTTAGATATTTTAATCGTCCTTCTTTTGCTTCAATTTCTTCTCTTATAACTCTTAAATGTTCGTTTACATTTAAAATATCAGTAATTGTATAAGCTTTTTTTAAGATTTCTAAATATTGTTGTTCAACTTGCTTTTTATTTTTTAATCTGGCAGTAATATCAATAAATTCTTCGGTTACATCTCTGGAATTAATAATTTTAGAATCAATATGAGTTGCTAAACCACAAATCTCATTTAAAAGCGAATCAAAATTTTCGGAAGAAATTCTAATAATTAAATTTGTATTTACCTGATAATCACGATTATATTCTTCTTCATTTGCAATATAAGCATCGTATTTTTTTAATAATTCGGCTAATGATTTTCTACTTTCTTTAAAATTTTCAACTTCAATACTTACATTTGCAGTTTTAATAATCTTTTTCTCTATCTTTTCATCATTTATATTTTGATTTGAAGATTCTGGCGCAATTGATGGAGCTGTTGTTGATATTGCACTTTTTGATTCATTTATTATTGTTTCATCATCGGCAAAACCAACGCTCATTTCTTCAGCTGCAGGCTCGTATGAAACATTATCCTGTTTGCTTGAACAAGAAATCAAAATAAAAATAACAGGTAAAATAAAAATAAATTTTGTTTTCATAGCTTAAATATTTGAAATTGAAATTAATTTTAAATTTCATTTGTTAACCCGAATAATTAACTTTGTTGAGCTCACAAAAGCTCGATTTGTGAATTATTACTGATTAGTTAATACCCTTAATAAAAAATTATATGAATAATAGAAGTTAAATATACAAAAAAAATAATTACCAGAAAGTTGCTCTATAAAAATAAAATATATGAGAATCATTATTATAACTTTACTTATATTGTTTGTTAACAGTTCAATTGCACAAACAAATGATCAATCAACTATTCAGCTTGCTTATCAATATTATCAAGCAAAAGAATTCGAAAAAGCGGTAGTTCTTTTTGAAAGTCTTTATAAAAAAACTAAATCTCAAATCTATTTTAATTATACTATTAAATGCTTAATTGCTTTAAAGGATTTTTCGAAAGCAGAAAAACTTATTGATAAACAAATCCGAAAAGAAAAGAATAACTTATTGAATTACATTGAGTTAGGAAATATTTATTACGTGCAAAATAAAAATACTGAAGCCGAAAAAGAATTTGAATACGTATTAAAAAAATTACCTGCCGATAAAAACATGATAATAAGAATCGCAAATGATTTTTTATCGAATAAAAATTTTGATTATTCTGAACAAACTTATTTAAAAGGAAGAAAATTGATTCCGTACAATTTTCATCTTGAAATGGCTTATTTATTTGCTTATCAGAGAAAACATCAGCAAATGATTGACGAATATCTGGATTTGATAAAAGAAGAAAAAGATTACAAACAAACCGTAATGAATGACTTACAAACCAGAATTAACAATAATTTTGATGAAGATTTAAAACCTATTTTGAAAAATTCACTTTTGAAACGTATACAAAAAGATTCGAAAACATATATTTACAACGAGCTTTTAATTTGGTTATTCATTCAGGAAAAAGATTTTGAAAATGCAATAATTCAGGCAAAAGCGATAGATAAAAGATTAAATGAAGAAGGCGCCAGATTAATAGAGTTAGGCGAAATTGCTTTATCGAATAAAATGTTTAGCGAAGCTGCTGAAGCTTATTATTATGTAATAAAAAAAGGGAATAAAATGCCTTTTTATGAAAATGCGAAATTAGGATTATTAAACACTAAATATCAGCAAGTTACATTAAAAAAAATCACAAATAGTAAAGAAATTAGCGAAATTGAAAATGAATTTAAACAAAGCATAAATGAATTTGGAATAAATGCAAATACAATTGGTTTGGTTAAAGATTTAGCTCACTTGCAAGCATTTTACATGAACAAAAGTGATGATGCGATTGAATTATTAAACAAAACATTAAATATCAGCACTTTAAAACCTCTTTTAAAAGGAAGTTTAAAAATAGAATATGCTGATATTTTAGTTTTAAAAGGCGAAACAGACGAAGCAATTTTAGAATACGCACAAGCCGAAAAAATGAATGAGAACAATGAAATTGGACATGATGCAAAATTTAAAAGAGCAAAGCTTGCTTTTTATACCGGAAATTTTGAATGGGCTCAGGCTCAATTAGATGTACTAAAA
Source organism: Bacteroidales bacterium (assembly GCA_016937695.1). Taxonomy (GTDB): domain Bacteria; phylum Bacteroidota; class Bacteroidia; order Bacteroidales; family NBLH01; genus NBLH01. The sequence goes on along the minus strand of JAFGWC010000046.1, from coordinate 86,337 downwards.
GCTAGCACTTCTCAATTAATTGCAAATGATGCTTTTCAACTTTCTATGCTTATTAAAGACAATATCGGTTTAGATTCTAACGAAACTGCTTTAAAATATTTTGCTAAATCAGAAATGATGTTGCAACAAAATAAAACAAATGAAGCACTAATTTTATTAGATACATTAGAAAACAATTACAATACTCATTCATTAATTGATGAAGTTTTGTTTTTAAAAGCGTCTATTTTTGAAAAAGAAGAAAAAACAGAGCTCCAAATAAAAATGCTTGAAAAAATATCTGAAAAATATGCATCTGATTTATTAGGTGACGATGCTATTTATAAGCTTGCGCAAATATATGATTTTCAACTAAATGACAAAGAAAAAGCTCAAAAATACTATAAAAGAATAATGTTCGATTTTCAGGGAAGTATATATGTTGTAGAATCGAGAAATAGATTTAGAATACTGAGAGGCGACAAATAAATAATAATTAATAAATGTAAATATGACAAAGTTTTTTTATCTAGTACTTTTATCCGTTTTAATAATATCTTGCAATAGCAATTTAACTGAAAATGAGGATAATACAGAAGAATATAAATCAGCCACATTATTAAATGTTGGTCAAAATGTTCCTTCATTTAATATTTCAAGTTTAAAAGGGAAAAATATAAATATTGATAGTTTAAAAGGAAAAACAATATTTTTAAATTTCTTTACGCTTTCATGTCCAATGTGTATGAAAGAACTTCCGAAAATTGAAAAAGAAATGTGGCAAAAATATAAAAACAGAAAGGATATTGTAATTTTATCAATAGGTCGGGAACATTTTGATAATGAACTGATTGATTTATATTTGAAAAAACAATTTTCGTTTCCAATGGCTGCAGATACAAATAGATATATTTACTCTTTATTTGCCGAAAAATTTGTTCCAAGAAATATTATTATTGATAAAACCGGCAAAATAATATTTACAAAAGTTGGATATAATGAAAAAGACGGATTGACTGAAATTATTGATATTCTTAAAAACGAATTAGATTACAAAAATTAAAGAAGTAAATAATTCTGTTTAATTATTTTTAGTGTTAAATTTATAGTCTAAATAAAAAAATATGGAAACAATAGACAAAACACCGCAGGAAATTGCAAATGATGAACATTTAAATTTATTATCGATATTTTATTTTATTTTTGGCGGATTAACAATTTTCGGCTCACTTATACTACTTGTTTATGCCGGAATACTTTCTTTTTTTCTTAATAATAAAAATTTACAAACAGCAAACGATTTATCTGAATTTCCATTAGGTATTATAAGCGGAGTTTTAATTGGGCTTTTTGTTTTGATTTTAGCATATGGCATTTTAATAATAATAGCAGGAATAAAAATGCGAAATAAGCAAAACAGAGTTTTTAGCATGGTAATGGGAATTGTTGCAATGCTTTCTTTTCCTTTAGGAACAACACTTGGAATATTTGCTATAATTATTTTATCAAAAGACACCGTAATAGAGCAATATAGAAAAGCCGAAAACGAAATGCATTCTTATACAAGCTAAAATGAAGGCAATCCGCTGCAAACCTTATTTGCAGCGGATTACTTGTCAAACCGGCGATCCCGGGAGGATTCGAACCCCCAACCCTCAGAGCCGAAATCTGATATTCTATCCAGTTGAACTACGGGACCATATAATAACTTTCAATCTGCAAAAGTAATAAAAAACTAAATGGCTTACAATACTTGATTTATTTTCAGCAAAATAAAAAAAATCACTGTGTTTTTATAAGCTCTTTAACATAAGTTTTCTATTTTTGCCGATTGAATTAAAAAAATATAAAGATGGACTATAATTTTAGTGAAATAGAAACTAGATGGCAAAAATATTGGCAAGAAAATAAAACATATCATGTAAATATTGATAAATCAAAACCTAAATTTTATGTGCTTGATATGTTTCCTTATCCATCTGGTGCCGGATTGCATGTTGGTCATCCTTTAGGATACATTGCTTCAGATATTTATAGTCGATTTAAAACTTTAACAGGATTTAATGTGTTGCATCCGATGGGATACGATGCTTTTGGATTACCGGCAGAACAATATGCAATTCAAACAGGGCAACATCCGGCAATTACAACCGAAAATAATATTAAAAGATATAGAGAACAATTAGATAAAATTGGTTTTTCTTACGATTGGTCTAGAGAATTCAGAACATCTAACCCAGATTATTACAAATGGACACAATGGGCTATTATTCAGATGTTTAATCATTGGTTTAACAATAAAAATCAAAAAGCTGAACCAATAGAAGCTCTAATTTCTGAATTTGAAAAGAACGGAAATAAAAATATTGATGCTGCCGGAAATCAGGAAGAAATTTTTACTGCCGAACAATGGAAAGGCATGACTGAAAAAGAACAGCAAACAATATTATTAAACTACAGATTGGCATACAGAGCAAATACAACAGTAAACTGGTGTCCGGAACTTGGAACAGTACTGGCAAACGACGAAGTAAAAGACGGCGTTTCTGTAAGAGGCGGTTATACTGTTATACAAAAGAATATGCTTCAATGGCTTTTAAGAATAACTGCTTATGCAGAAAGACTTTTAAACGGCCTTGATACTTTAAACTGGACAGATTCTTTAAAAGAAATGCAAAGAAACTGGATTGGAAAATCAGAAGGTGCAAAAGTTTTCTTTGATGTTAAAGATTCTGATATCAAACTTGAAGTTTTTACAACACGCCCAGATACGATTTACGGAGCTACTTTTATGGTTTTAGCGCCTGAAAGTGAACTTGTTACAGAACTTACCACAAAAGAGCAAAAAGAAAAAATTCAAGAGTATATTGAAATATCAGCAAAAAGAACAGAAAGAGAAAGAATAAGCGAAGTTAAAAATGTTACCGGTTGTTTTACAGGCTCTTACGCAATAAATCCGTTTACAAATCAAGAAATTCCTGTTTGGATTGCTGATTATGTACTTGCCGGATATGGAACAGGCGTGATAATGGCTGTTCCTGCTCACGATAGCAGAGATTATGCTTTTGCTAAACACTTTATTTTACCAATTGTTGAAGTAGTTTCTGGTGGCGATATTTTAAAAGAATCATACGATGCAAAAAGCGGCAAACTAGTTAATTCTGAGCTAATTAACGGCTTAGATGTTGTTGATGCACAAAAGAAAATATTAGAAATAATTAACCAACGAAATTTAGGCGAAAGTAAAATAAATTACAGATTGCGTGATGCTATTTTTAGCAGACAAAGATATTGGGGCGAACCATTTCCTTTTTATTATAAAGATGATATTCCTTATGCATTGAATATTAACGAATTACCATTAGCATTACCTGAAATTGATATATATAAACCAACCGAAGATGGAGATCCTCCTTTGGGCAGAGCAGAAAATTGGGTTTCGAGCGAAGGTTATCCTTTTGAACTTAGCACAATGCCTGGTTTTGCAGGTTCATCGGCATATAATTTAAGGTATATGGATCCAAAAAATAATGAAGCTTTAGTTTCAAAAGAAGCAAATGAATATTGGCAAGATGTTGATTTATATGTTGGCGGAACAGAACACGCAGTTGGACATTTAATTTATTCGAGATTTTGGAATAAATTTTTATTCGATTTAGGCTATATAGTTAAAGATGAGCCATTTAAAAAGCTAATAAATCAAGGAATGATTCAAGGTCGTTCTAATTTTGTTTACAGAATAAAAAACACAAACAAATTTGTTTCTTTAGCTTTAAAAGAAAAATACGAAGTAACTGATATTCATGTAGATGTAAATATTGTACATAATGATATTTTAGATATTGAAGCATTTAAAAAATGGAATCCTGACTATAAAAATGCAGAATTTGAGTTGGAAGACGGCAAATACAAATGCGGTTATGCTGTTGAAAAAATGTCAAAATCGATGTATAATGTAGTTAATCCGGATAGTATAATTGAACAATACGGCGCTGATACTTTGCGCTTGTACGAAATGTTTTTAGGTCCGATTGAACAAGCTAAACCTTGGGATACAAACGGAATTGAAGGCGTTCATAAATTTCTGAGAAAATTCTGGAAATTATATCATAATAATGAAAATAATATTGAAATTAGTGATGATAAAGCAAGCGATGAAGAATTAAAGGTTTTACATAAAACAATAAAAAAAGTGCAAGAAGATATTGAACGTTTTTCGTTTAATACTTCAATAAGTGCTTTTATGATTTGTGTAAACGAACTAAATGGCTTAAAATGTGATAAAAGAGAAATTTTAGAACCATTAACAATTCTTTTATCGCCATTTGCACCACATATTGCTGAGGAAATTTGGATGTTAATGGGTCATAATCAAACAGTTACAAAACAAACATTTCCAAAATTAAACGAAAAATATTTAAAGGAAGATTCTATACTTTATCCTGTTTCTTTTAACGGAAAAAAACGCTTTGAAATTAAAATATCGGCAGAAGCAAGCAATCAGGAAATTGAAAAACTTGTTCTTGAAAACGAAAATTCTGCAAAATGGCTTGAAGGAAAATCGCCAAAGAAAATCATTATAGTTCCTAAAAGAATGGTAAATGTTGTTGTTTAATATATTGATATTATTTTACTGATAATTAAATAATTAGCGACAAAAAGATTATTATTATCAGCAAAATAACAAAATTGAAAAATATAAGTAAATAAAACTTTTAATTTACAATTCGAAATTAATAAAACTTAATGCAAGATACCTATAAACACAAAGGACAAAGAAAAAAACTAATTGAAGAATTAAGCAAACAAGGCATTGAAAATAAAGATGTTTTAAATGCAATGTTAAAAATACCTCGTCATTTTTTTATGGACATCAGTTTTGACGGTCTTGCATATAAAAATAAAGCTTTTCCTATTGGCGCCGGCCAAACAATTTCGCAACCATTTACAGTTGCATTTCAAACACAATTACTTGATATTAAGGCAAATGACAAGGTTTTAGAAGTAGGAACAGGCTCAGGATATCAAACAGCAGTTTTAATTGAAATGGGCGCAATTGTTTATACTATCGAACGCCAGAAAGAATTATTTATAAAAACTCAATCTGTTTTGCCTGAAATGGGATACGAAGCACAATTTTTTTATGGCGACGGCTACAAAGGAAAACCAACATACGGACCGTTTGATAAAATAATTGTAACAGCAGGCGCACCTTATATTCCCGAAGAATTAAAAAGCCAACTAAAAATAGGCGGAATTATGGTTATTCCAATTGGCGATAATAATGAACAAAAAATGTTTTCGATTGTAAGAATTTCTGAAACAGAATTTAAAGAAACAGAATTTGGAAATTTTTTATTTGTGCCAATGCTAAAAGGAAAGCAGAAATAAATTTCGATGCAAAACATTAAATATCAAACAATTAATGAATATTGATGTGATTTTGGTTCAAATTTTTAATTTTTAATTGCAGTTTTGCTAATTATGAATTTAAACGATTTAAAATATTTAATTGTTGGCGCAGGTTTTTTTGGTTCTGTAATTGCCGAACGTATTGCTAATGAGCTTAATAGAAAAGTTTTAATTATTGATAAAAGAAACCATATTGGCGGAAATTGCTATTCCGAAAACGATTCGGACACAGGAATTCATTATCATAAATACGGAACTCATATTTTTCATACTTCAAATCAAAAAGTTTGGGATTATATAAACCAATTTACCGAATTTAATTCGTACAGACATCAGGTTTTAAGTACATATAAAAACAAAGTTTATCAAATGCCAATAAATCTTAAAACCATTAATTCGTTTTATAATTTAAACCTAAAACCATTTGAAGTTAATGATTTTTTAAAATCTGAAATATCTAAAGAAAAAATATCTGAACCAAAAAACTTTGAAGAAAGTGCTATATTACTGATTGGCAGACCATTATACGAAGCTTTTATAAAAGGCTATACAAAAAAACAATGGCAAAAAGAGCCGAAAAATCTTCCAAAATCAATTTTAAAAAGGCTTCCTTTCAGAAAAAATTATAACGATAGCTATTATTTTAGCAAATGGCAAGGAATTCCGCTTAACGGATATACAGAAATATTTAATAAATTGCTGAATAACAAGAATATAGAACAAAAACTTGAGCTTGATTTTTTTGATATTAAAGATAAAATCACAAAAGAAACAATTGTAATTTATAGCGGACAATTAGATAAATATTTCGATTATAAATTCGGAAAACTTGAATGGCGCACTTTAGATTTTGTAAAAAAAACTATGCAAGTAGATGATAATCAAGGAACTGCAGTTATGAATTTTGCCGAAGAAGAAATTCCTTATACCAGAATTCATGAACCAAAACATCTGCATCCTGAAAAAAATTACACAAAAGAAAAAACAATTGTTTTTGAAGAATATTCAAAACCCGACGATGGAAATGAGCCTTATTATCCGGTTAACGATGAAAAAAATAAACAATTAGCTGCAAAATATAAAGAAGAAGCAAAAAAAGAAAAAAATTTGATAATTGGCGGAAGATTAGGCCATTACAGCTATTACGATATGCACCAAACTATTGAAAGTGCCTTAAATGTTTTTGAACAAATTAAGAAATTATAAAATAATTAAATCACATAATAAACATAAGAAAATATAAGAAAACTTATATGAACTTATATGCCTTATATGGTTAAAAAAAATAAAATAATGAATAATAAAATTGAACTCATTATTGTAATGCCAGTTTATAATGAAGAAAAATTAATTCCCAAATCTGTTGAAAGTTGGATAAATGAGCTTAATAAATTAAACATAAAATACGAATTTCATATTTATAACGACGGGTCAACTGATAAAACAAAAGACATATTAGACGAACTGCAAAATACTGACAATCAATTATTTATTCATAATAAAAATAATTCCGGACATGGTTCTACAATTTTAAACGCATACAAAAACAGCATAAATTGTAAGTGGATTTTTCAAACCGATTCTGATAACGAAATAAATGCCGAAAATTTTAAATATTTATGGGAAAAAAGAGAAAATTTTGATTTTTTAATCGGAAAAAGAATAAATAAAAAACAGTCATTTTCAAGAAAGCTAATTAGCTCATTATCAAGAATTACTGTAAATATTTTTTATGGAAATAAGGTTTACGATGTAAATTCGCCTTTCAGACTTATGAGAACCGAAAGTTTTGCTGAAATTTTCAATAAAATTCCGGATAATACATTTGCTCCAAACCTAATTATTTCAGGAATAACTTGTGTTAAAAAGCTCAGAATTTTTGAAACAGAAGTAAATCACACAAATCGAAAAGAAGGAACAGTTTCTTTAAAAAAACTTAAATTACTGAAAGCAGCATTATTATCTTTCTATCAAACAATTAGATTTAGATTTAATTGAAATAAATTGTATATTTAAGTTTCGAAAAAAAATAAATGTTTTTCACGCAAAGCCCGCAAAAAGTTTCGCAAAGATAACAAAGAATATTAAAAATGAATGAAAATGAAATTTCATATAAAGTAATCGGAGCAGCTATCGAATTACACAAAACGGTAGGACCAGGAATACTCGAATCAGCATATGAAAATGCTTTGGCATACGATTTAAAAGAAATGGGATTAGATGTAAAACAACAATATCCGATGCCATTTATTTATAAAAACGTAAAACAAGATATTGGTTACAGAATTGATTTAATCGTTGATAATAAAGTTATTATAGAAATAAAATCAGTAGAAACTTTAGCTCCTATTCATTTTGCCCAAACTCTAACCTATTTAAGACTATCAGGCTTAAAATTAGCTCTTTTAATAAACTTTAACAGCAAACTATTAAAAGATAACATTCATAGAATAGTAAATAACCTTTAAAACTTTGCGTTCTTAGCTTGTTCTTTGTTTGCTTTGCGTGAAAAAAATAAATGCAATCAATTAAAATAAATCCAAACCATATAATCTTTTCTATTTTTATAGCCTTAATTGCAACATTAAAAAGCTATTATTATGCTGATATTGACCATATTGAACAACTTCCAATAATATTAAGAAAAATAAATTCCGGTTATTTAACAAACGACTTTTTTGTTAATTCAACAAGTGGTTTCGGACCACGATATTATTACACAATTTTTATTGCTTTTTTTGGCAGATTTTTGTCGCTTCCAATTATATTTTTTTCACTAACTCTAATTTCAAACATTGCAGTTTCATTAATAACAATATCTGTTTCTAATGTTTACTTTGTTGATTATAAGCCAATTGCATATTTAGCCGCAATTTTAGTAATGTTTGTAAGCACATTTAGTTTAGGCTCTGATGAAATCATGTCCGCAAACGCTCTTTTGCCTGATAGAATAGCATTTCCGCTTATAATGTTGTCTTTTCTGTTTTTAATCAAAAATAAAATTATTGAAGCAAGCTTTATTGCCGGAATTGCTTCTATATTCCATGTTTTAATTGGTTTAGGATATGGCAGTATTTTTATTTTAAGCTATATAATTATTAATTTTTCAGAAAAAATAAATATCCGAAATTACATAAAACCTGTTTTTTTTAGCGCTTTAATTCTTTTCATTTTTTCGCTTTTAACCATAATTCCCGAATTTATTTCTGCCAAACAAAAAATATCAGATGTCGAATTTATTTCAATAATTGCAAATTTTCGTCATCCGCATCACTATATTCCTTCTCATTTTTTTTCGTTTTTAGATATAATTAAAGCAACATTTTTTTTCGTATTAGCTTCATTATCAATAATTTGGATTGAAAACAAATATCCTTTAAAACATATTTTAATCATATCAATTTCAATATTAATTTTACTGATTTCAGGATATGTTTTTGTCGAAATTTATCCTTCCCGATTATTCATAACTCTTCAAACATTCAGATATTTAAACATTTTAAAATGGCTTAGTTTAATTTTTATTTCAGGCTTTTTATTTAAATTTTTCCGCAGATTTAATATTTTAAACACAATTTCAATAATTTTTTACAGATTTAAAATAATTTTTTACATACTTTTTATTTCAATTTCGTTTTTAATATCATTAAAAATAGTTTATAAATTAAAATTTGATTTTAATTCTGATTTTAACAATAAATATTTTAATCCCAAATTCTCATTATCCGATTATTTTGATGATGAAACTAAAATTTTTGAATTTATTATTAAAAATACCGATAAAAACGATATTTTTTTAAGTCCGCCAAATTTCGGAAAATTAAGAATTTTTGCACAACGAGCTGTTATTGTCGATTTTAAAGCATTTCCTTTTAGCGATTTAGCCATGAAAGAATGGAAAAACAGAATAGATAATTGCTACGGAAAAACCAATAAATCAGGTTTTGAAGCACTTACGGATTTAGAAAATAATTACAAAAATATTAATACTGAAAAAATCAAAAAATTAGAGAAAAAATATAACTTTAAGTATATAATTCTTTTTAGCGAAACAAAAACCGAATTACCTGTTTTGTATAAAAATAAAACCTTTAAATTGGTAAAATTTCTATATTTTTGAAAATAAAAAACTATGATAACAATAAAAACATTTGTATTTAATACATTTCAAGAAAACACATATCTACTTTTCGACGAAACAAATGAAGCAGTTTTAATTGATGCAGGCTGCTATTCACAACAAGAAAGAGATAAATTAAGCACTTTCATAGAAGAAAAAAATCTCACACTAAAAAAATTACTAAATACACATTCACATATCGACCATATACTTGGTAATCAATTTATTATAGAAAATTTTAATTTAGATTTAGAATCGAATAAAGACGATGAATTTTTAATAAAAAGAGCTAAAGATCAAGGTGCAGCTTTTGGAATTTCGATAGATTCTCCGCCACTTCCAAAAAAACATATAACCGAAGGCGATAAAATTAAATTCGGCAATTCGGTTTTAGAAATTATTCATACGCCTGGACATTCGCCCGGAAGCATTGTTTTTTATAACAAAAATGAAAAATTTATGATTGTTGGCGATGTGCTTTTTAATCAGAGCATTGGACGAACAGATTTGCCCGGCGGCGATTACGACACTTTATTAAACAGCATTACAAACAAACTTTTTCCGCTTGGCGACGATATGGAAGTTTATTGCGGACACGGACCAAACACAACAATCGGACAAGAAAGAATTTCAAATCCTTTTTTGTAAAAAAAATCTCAAAAATCTAATTAAAAAATAACAAAGCTGCCGACAAACCAACAGCAATTCCAATTCCGGAGCCAAGCAAAGAATTTTTAATCCTTTTTTGTTTGGCTGTTTTTTCAAAACCTAATACATAATGCTCATTATCAATATATTGCTTTTCAATTCCAAGCTTTTCTGTTTTAACTTTAATTAAACCAACCGACGAAGAATAAGCAAGAGGAAAAACCGGCGCATACAATGAACTTAATCCGGCCAAAGGAATACTAACAACAGAGCCTGCGCCTACTGCAATTCCACCAATAAAAGTCCAAGTACTTTTATAATTATTTAAAGCATCGCTTTCGCCATTAATAAAAAAACGCATTTGTTCAACATTAAAAGCTTCATTATCAGAAGAATCTGCAACATAAAACAAATTTTCATTGCCGGATTTATCAATTATTGAAAATACTTCCTCAAGCTCAATGCTTTTTAATTTCCCTTTCTGGTTTTTATACGATAAAAAGCTATTTTCAGAAACTTTATATTCGCCAATAGAAATCTTTTTTCCGTTTGCTAATTGTAATATGTTTTGAGAAAAAACAACCTCAGTAAATATCTGAAAAACAGCAATTAGCATAAAATATTTAAGCAATTTCATAAATTTATTTTTAGTTTTATAAATCTGATAATATAAACGATAATTATTCTAAAATAATTATACAAAGCAATAAAGATAATGCTTTTTTGAAAAAAATAAACTAAAAAAAGCTGAAAGAAAATATCAATCAGCTTAATAAAACTCTATAATTAAAAACTTACTCTTGATTTTCTTTCTGCACCCAAACCAGAGCAATTATTCCTAAACGAGAAACTAAAAAGGTCATTATTCCAAAAACTGTTGTAAGTAGAGAAACTTTAAGCCCACCGGCTAATATTGACATAGATATATCACCGGCAGCTTGAACAGCATCAAAGGCTTCAACTAAACCAACTGTTTGTCCAAGTATTCCCCAAGCAATTGTAAATAAGCCTATTGACGATATTAGTGATATTGTTTTTCTTTTATTTTCTTCTAAAAATCCTTTAACAATTAAGATTATAATAAGAATAAGTAAAAGTAAAATAGGAACCATAAAAAAAGGTCCGCCTTCGTTAATTTTAGTAACTATTTGTGAAAACATAATATATAGATTTTTGTTAATACTGTTTCAAATGTAAACAGTAAATCCTTTGTTTTTTTTTATTTGCGACCACTGCCTAAATAGTGGAACTGTTTAACCAAATTATCGCTTTAAAGCGAAATATAAAATGCTAAATTGCAAAAAAGGATGCTAAATTGGTATTTTGTCGATAAAAAAATAATGATTACAAGAAAATATTTATCTTGCACAAATGAATATATTACTTTTAAAATATACAAAATCCATATTATTCCACTTCTTTTTTTGGATTGGAGTTTGGTTCTTTTATGTTTATTTTTTTAGCTATAATTCAACTGATACTAAATATGTTACATGGTTCTCAAGTTTTTTGCTGCCTGTAACAATGATTACTTCGTATTTTATGGTATATTTTTTAATCCCTAAATATTTATTAACTAAAAAATACGGATATTTTGTTCTTTACAGCTTTTACACACTAATTTTTTCTACATATTTAATTGTTGTTGCTATTTTCGGAAGTTTCATTTTCTTATTAAATGCTAATATTGCCAATATGCCGCCAATGAGTCGGAATTATATTTTTATTCTGATTTTAGTTTATTTAGTAGTTATAATTATAAGTTTTGTTAGTTTACTTAACAATAATTTTAAAACACTTTCAAAAAATAAAGAACTGGAAAACAAGATATTAGAAACTCAACTTCAAAGTATAGAACAAGAATTAGGATATTTAAAACGACAAATTCATCCACATTTTCTATTTAATACACTTAATACAATTTACGGATTTGCATTAAAACAATCGAAAAAAACACCCGAACTAATTTTAAAACTTTCAAATTTATTAGATTATATTTTATATCAGGCCAATAAGCCAAAAGTAAGCTTAAAAGAAGAAATACTCCATATTAAAGAATATATAGAATTAGAAAAAATAAGATTTCAAGACACATTAAAAATTTCTTTCATTTTCAATCAAATATCTGAAAATAAGCAAATTGCGCCAATGTTATTTATTCCTTTTGTCGAAAATGCTTTTAAACACGGAAGTTTAATAAATGGATTTTTAAACATTGATATAAAAATAAATTTAAAAGATGATAAACTGGATTTTTTAATAAAAAACACTAATTTAAACGAATATATTCCAAATGAAAATAAAGGAATTGGTTTAGAAAATATAAAAAAAAGACTCGACTTACTTTATAAAAACAATTACAATTTAGAAATCCAAAATAAAGAAAATTGGTTTACAATAAATTTAAAAATATCTGATATAAATATTTGAAAATGTCAAAAATAATTAATTGCTTAATAGTTGATGATGAGCCAATTGCACGCGAAATCTTAGAAAATCATCTAAAAAAAATCAGTACATTTAATATTGTTGCAAGCTGTAAAAATGCATTATCTGCATTTCAAATAATAAACAACCAGCAAGTTGATTTAATTTTTCTAGATATAAATATGCCTGATATTTCAGGATTATCATTTGCAAAATCGATTAATAAAAACATAAAAATAATTTTTACAACAGCATACAGAGAATATGCCGTTGATGGATTTGATTTACAGGCAGTTGACTATCTTCTTAAACCAATTTCTTTCGAACGTTTATTACAAGCAGTAAATAAATTTTTAGACGAAAACATTGCCGTACAAACAAATGAAAATGAAGAATTTAAATCAGACAAAACCGAATTTATATTTGTTCGTTCAGACAGAAAAATGATAAAAATAAATTTCCCCGACATAAAATACATCGAAAGCTTAAGCGACTATATCAAAATATATCTAAACGAAAAATCGATAATAACAAGAGAAACCATAACAAGTATTGAAGCCAAACTACCTCAGGATGAATTCATTAGAACACATCGTTCATTTATAGTTTCAATATCAAAAATAGATTCTTTTACAAACGAATATATCGAAATCGGCAAAAATGAAATCCCTATAAGCAGAACCTACAAAGCCGAAGTTTTAAACAAATTGGAAAGTAAATAAAAAAAGCCGAAAAATTTCTTTTTCGGCTTGTGGTACCACCTTACCAGATGGTAAAATCATTTATTTAATTGATAACCACCAGTTTATAAATTCCCAAACAAGGTTAATGTGAAGCACATGTGAAGCGCATCTATTTATTTCTGATAGCAATTTATGAATTAATTATGAATAAAAGATCATAATTTATGTAAAATGCAATCATAATTACTAAACATTGATACTAATTGAATAAAAACACATCAATGCATTCACATGTTTTAAATTATTTTATATCTTTGTATTGATAAAAAAAACAAAAATATGGAAACCTTAAGACAAAAATTTTACGAAAAATATACATTTATTCAAATAAAAACCATTCGAGATTTTATTAATACCGTTGATTGGTCAAATCGTTTTATTGGGATTAAAGGAAGTAGAGGTGTGGGAAAGACGACACTTTTATTGCAATATATTAAGAAAAACTACAAAGCTGATAATAAAGTTTTATATGCAAGTCTTGATAACTTTTATTTTTCTGTAAACAGATTATATGATCTTGCAGATAGTTTCTATAAAAAAGGAGGTAAATTACTTGCAATTGATGAAGTACATCGATATGCTAACTGGGCTACAGAATTAAAAAATATTTATGATGATATGCCGGATTTGAAAGTTGTTTTCACCGGCTCATCATTATTACATTTAAATAAAGCTAAAGCAGATCTTAGTCGAAGGGTTGTAATGTACAAAATGCCAGGTTTGTCATTCAGAGAATTTTTAAAATTTGAAACAGAAAGAGACTTCCCAATTTATAGTCTGGATGATATAATTAACAATCACATTGAACTGGCCATTGGAGTTATGCAGAAATTAAAACCCTTGGCATATTTTGAGGATTATTTAAACTATGGCTACTATCCTTTTTATCTGGAAAATAAAAAATCATTTCACCAAAAACTAAATGAAACACTTTTAACTGTATTGGAAATCGATATTCCACAATTTGAATCAATTCAAACCTCAGGAATTATCTATTTAAAAAAGCTACTGAAAATAATTAGTCGCTCAGTTCCATTTAAACCTAATATGAATTCCTTGAGTAGTAGATCAGGTATTAGTCTAAATACAATGAAAACTTATCTTAAATACTTATCAGACGCAAAACTGTTATCCTTATTATATTTTCCTGATAAAGGGATAAACAGTTTAAATAAACCTGAAAAAATTTATCTTGAAAACACTAATTTAATTTACAATTTGGCAGATAATCTTCCTGACATTGGAAATATTCGCGAAACTTTCTTTTTTAATCAAATCAGCAATAGTGATAATATAAATGCATCAAAGCAATCAGACTTTAAAGTCAACAATCAATATACATTTGAAATTGGAGGTAAAAACAAGCAGCAAAAACAAATTCATAATATTAAAAACTCCTTTATTGTAAAAGACAACATAGAGATAGGTACAGATAATATTATCCCACTGTGGCTATTTGGATTTCTTTATTAACTCATTCTTATACTGAATTTAGGGTATTGTAACCACCATTCATTTAATATATACTTTACAATACTGACAAGGCTGTGTATGTTATTACAGTATTATCCAATAAACTGTGTAAAGTTGATTGGATAATACTAAATAAAATTAATAACTTATTAGAAGAAATTATTGAGAACTATACCTCCGAATAATTTAAAAGGACTAATTATTTTTTTCTAAAAAAACATAATCTATTTCAGTCCTTCTTACAAATCCAATAAACTTCTTCATTATTGGCCTTGCTGAACTTGTAGGCCCAAATGACCATTCATTTTCAGTTTTAGTTAATCCATCTATCCCATAACACATCAAATTTCCAATGGTTGTTTTGTTTTTAAAGAAAT
Organism: Bacteroidales bacterium; assembly: GCA_016937695.1. GTDB lineage: Bacteria > Bacteroidota > Bacteroidia > Bacteroidales > NBLH01 > NBLH01. Next base: position 71,158 of record JAFGWC010000046.1, on the reverse strand, counting down.
CTTTAAAAATTTCATTATAAGATTCTGATAATTTTCTGGCAATAAATTCAATCTGATTTAATTTTATGGATTTTAATTCCATCATTTTTTCTATAGCATTTCCATTTTGTAAATCATATTTATCAAAATAAAAACTAAATAATGCTTCAAGGTTTTCTTTAGTCTTTGGATAAATGTTCAATTCTTTTTTTGGTAACATATTTTTATTTTTAGTATTATTCTTTAAACTTTACAGCATAAAACCCAGCCATCATGTGTTCATTAAATTTTTCAATATCATTAGCTAGAAATGTAACATAAATATTTGCAAGATTATCTTTATGCAACATCATAAATAAACAATATTTATAATTATTTGCATATTCTGAATCAGGGAAAAAACCTGAATACATACCATCATCAGCATTAAATTCTTCCTTTACAGCATTAGGATGATAATGTTGATATTTTGGAATTATACCTTGCGAGATATTAGAGAGATATGTAACAAAGCCACTCCCGGAGGTCTAATTGAACCATGTACTATCATTTGATGCACCAAGTTGCTTCATTTGTTCTTGTATTTTAGCAAAAGATTCGATATAAAATCGTATTTCAAAATCTGCATTTTTATGCTTTATTGCAAAATAGTAGGGCATGTTTGAATTTGCAATAACATCTGTTTTAATAAAATTATCAGGAATATTAAATGCGATATTAAGTTCTTTAGTAAGTTTTCTAAATTCTTCTTCTTTCATTGCTAATTCAGCACCTTGCTTACGCCTTTTTATTTCTATTTCCGTATTAGCATATTTTGTTTTTATATCTTGTCGTGCATAACAGTTGTTTACAAACATTTGGTCAGCTTGTTTATATCCTAAATTTGCTGATGAATGCCAATCGTAACATGCACCTATAGTATCAGCAAGAAAATAATATTTTACAACAGCTCTGTTATGATAGGCATTTTCATTTCTGTCATTAATATTTATAGCTATATTGTAATCACTTAAAGCAGCTTGATAATCGCCTAAATTTTTATTACAAATACCCCTATTATCATACGCAGTTGAATTTTTCGGGTCAATTTTTATAATCGTGTTAAAATCTTCAATTGCAGAATTAAAGTCTTTGAGTTGTCCTTTTAAATAACCTCTAAGCAAATAAGCATCAACATTGCTTTCTTCAAGATTAATAACCGTGTCGAAATACTTAATTGCCTTTTCAGTATTTCCCGATTTTAGTTCAGCTATACCTAAACTATAATACTTATTCTCTGATTGTCCATAAATTAATGATGTGAAAATTAAAAAGCTAAGTAATAATATTTTTCTATTCATTTTATTTAATTTTAAGGGTTATTTATTGTTATTATTTATTTTCTCAAAAGCTTTTCCATATAGAATCATATACTTATCTGATAGTTTTTCATCAAATTCATTCAGCATCTCTATTAAAATAAAGACTTCATCTTTGCCTAAACCTGTCTCTTCATAAAAATCCAGCATATTAATTAAAGTATCTTCAATATCGTTTATGTTTTTATGTTTTGCATTAACAATTCTATCTATTTCAGGCTTTACGGAAAAATGATATACAATCTCATTTGGATCAGTAATTTGAACCATACCTTCCGGCATATTTTTTTTTAATTCTATTAATTTTTTATCTAATTCTTCCAACTCTTTTTTTCTTTCATTTTCCCCTTTCATATTGTTTTTTTAACGATGAGTTTTTATAAAAGTCATTGGATTCATAAAACCAGTAGTATCAGCGCCATAAAAACCCCCAACCATATTTGTATCAGTGGCAATTTCAAAATGTAAGTGTGCAACTTGTGTGTCTTTTTTCCCTAGCAAAGCTATAACTTGTCCTCCTTTAACAATCTCATTTTCACTTACAAATAATGTATCACAATGGTAATAAATGGATGTAATTATAAAGTGTTTTTTATCAATAGTTCGATGCATAATATTTAATAAGCAACCATCACTATATGTTACTACACCATTTCCAATCGATTTAATCGTATCTCCTAAGTCAGAATCTCCACCCTCAATTCCATTGAAATCAGCTCCAAGATGTCCATTTACTCCAAAAGGTTTAGCATCGTGATAACATTCAAAATCAGGATATCCTAGAGGATAATCAAAATGTTCAGCAACGGGAATAAATCTTTTTAGCATTTCATGTGGCCTTTTAAGCTTTTTGCCATATAATGTAATTTCTGATTTACTAGTTTTATTATCTGTACAAGCTACTAAAAGAATAAAAATTGAGATTGATATGTATTTCAAATTTTTCATCATAGTAATATTTACTTTTTATAATGAGGTATAATTAGCATCGGATTATAAAACCCAACAGGTTTTCCATATCCTCCCATACTAATGGATGTATCCTTAGCAATTTCAAAATGTAAATGTGCACACCTTGTACCAATATTACCTATTGTAGCTATAGCTTGTCCCTTTTTTATAAATTCACCTCTAGAACATAATATTGTATCACAATGTAAGTACATTGATTTAATTATTCGTCCTTCATATTTATGATAGATTGCAGCATAGCTTGTAGGCCAATTATTAGCAACTATACCATTCGCAATTGCATAAATTGTATCTCCTAAATCTGAATTGCAGTATCCAATTCCGCTAATGTCAACACCTAAATGCTCCCATTTATTTTGAAATCCTTGTGCTACGTAATAACCATGTCCAATTGAATCTCCACATGGAAACCTAAAAGTAGTTTCAGGCAACATAAATAATTTTAATCTTAATAATTTCGCACTTAAATTTTGAGATTGTAATGTTACGTTTACGGTTAAACTGATAATGATTGACAGATATAATGTTTTCATTATTATAAGGTTATAAAGTATTGGTACGAATCTATAGTTTATGAAAAATCAAAAAGATTAGCATCAATTATCATTTATGCAATTACCCTATTAATTCATCAACTGGAAATCCTTTATTGGAAGGTTTCTTACAAAAAAAATTGATTAATCATCATTCAAAATTAATTTAGGGTCTTTTGATTTTTTGTATATATACTATACGTAAAAAGAAATTAATTATTTAATAAAGAGCCAATTATTTTCAATCATATTTATTTTGTAAACTCAAAAATATATATCTTTAACTGTGTGAAAAATTACCTATGAAATTAACCAAAGTTAAAGATGATTCCTCAATCCTCTTAAAGCCTCTACTAATTTAAAAGAAAGTAGTAAAGTTATTATTAGAACTATTGAATTGGTTAAAGAGATTTCGAAGAAAACTGGAATTATTGCAAAAATAGCTCATCAAACTAATATGTTAGCATTAAATGCTTCTGTAGAAGCGGCTAGAGCAGTGGAAAAAGGTAAAGGTTTTACCGTTGTTGCAAACAAAGTCAAAAATCTCGCTCAAAGGAGTCAAATTGCATCTGCTGAAATTGAAGAATTATCAAAAACTGGAACTACTGTTTCTGAAAGTGCTCAAAGGGCACTTGAGAAAAGCTTGATTGAGAATGATGGTAATGCTGAATTAATGAAAGAAATAGCTTCTGCAAGCAAAGAACAGCAAAAAGGAGGTATCTTGTTAATAATTCAATTCAACAATTAACTAAAATAACAAATCAGAATTCGACCTCTGCTGAAGAAATGTCAGCTAGTGCAGAACAATTATCAGCTCAAGCTGAACAATTAAAAGAAATAATTGTTACTTTTAACAAAAGCTAGATATTAGAATTTGATTAAATTGTATTAAAAATCCAAAATACACTACCTGGAATTGATAGTTGAGACAAATTTACATTCTAATGTTTAAACCAACAATTGTATAACGCCCTAAATAAAAAAGGATTGAAAGAATGTTATCCACTCCTTCAATCCTTGTAGTGGTACCACCTGGAATTGAACCAGGGACACACGGATTTTCAGTCCGTTGCTCTACCAACTGAGCTATGGTACCTTTTGTATTGCGGCTGCAAATGTAATTGTTTTTTTTTTAATAGAAAATATTTTTTAATTTTTTTTCGAAAAAATAATTTTTCTTGAAGAAAAAATTGATTTTTAAAAAGAAATGTTTACTTTTGCGAGCTATTAATTATCATGATAAACAAATTAAGAATATGTATTTAACATCAGAGAAGAAGACAGAGTTTTTCACAACATATGGCAATTCTGAGAAGAATACCGGTTCGACTGAAGGTCAAATTGCACTTTTCTCTTATCGTATAAGCCATTTAACCGGTCATTTAAAAAGCAATAAAAAAGATTTTGGCACACAAAGAGCTTTGCTTAAATTGGTTGGTAAAAGAAGAAGACTTCTTGATTATTTAAAGAATAACGATATTGAACGTTACCGTGCAATTATTAAGTCATTAAGCTTAAGAAGATAAAAAAAAGGGCAATTAATAATTGCCTTTTTTTGTATTAATATTCCTGTAAAAAGTTTTTTTAGCTACTTTTATAACTGGAATTTTATTTATTATTAAAAAAAAACAAAATATGTATAATTTATACAAAAAAGATATAGATTTAGGCGATGGAAGAACTATATCAATAGAAACCGGAAAATTAGCAAAACAAGCAGATGGTTCTGTTGTTGTTAAAATGGGTAAAACAATGTTACTTGCCACAGTTGTTTCTGCAAGAGAAAATAAAATTGAAGCCGATTTTATGCCTCTATCTGTTGAATACAAAGAAAATTTTTCTGCTGTTGGCCGATTTCCAGGCGGATTTTTAAGAAGAGAAGGAAGACCCGGAGATAATTCAATTTTAGTTGCCAGACTAGTTGACAGAGCACTTCGTCCTTTATTTCCAGATGATTTTCATGCTGAAACATTTGTTACAATAAGCCTTATTTCTGCTGAAGCCGAATCAATGCCAGACTCTTTAGCCGGACTTGCAGCTTCTGCCGCACTTTCTGTTTCTGATGTTCCTTTTAACGGTCCAATTTCAGAAGTCAGAGTTGCCAGAATAGATGGAAAATTTAAAATTAATCCTTCAATAGAAGAAAATAATAAAGCTGATTTAGACATTATGGTTGCTGCAACCATTGATGACGTAATGATGGTTGAAGGCGAAATGAAAGAAGTTTCGGAAAAAGATATGCTTGAAGCAATTAAATTTGCTCATGACGCAATCAAAATTCAATGCCAAGCTCAAATTGACATGGCTAAAGACTTAAATATTATTAAAAGAGACTACGAAAGAGAAGAAGTCAAAGAAGATTTATTTAAAAATATGAATGATTTTGCTTATCAAAAATTGTATGATATAGCAAAACAAGCATTATCTAAACACGAACGCTCTGACGCATTTTCAGCAATAAAAACAGAATTTATTGAAACTTTAAGCGATGAGCAAAAAGAAGAATTAGCTTTCTTTATCAGTAAATATTTCCATGATATTGAGAAAAAAGCTGTTCGTAACTTGCTTTTAGATGAAGGAATTCGTCTTGACGGAAGAAAATCAACCGAAATCAGACCAATTTGGTCAGAAATTGATTATTTACCTTCCGCACACGGTTCTGCAATTTTTACAAGAGGCGAAACTCAATCTTTAACAACAGTAACATTAGGAACAAAATTAGATGAAAAAATAATTGACGAAGTTCTTGAACAAGGAAGAGATAAATTTTTATTGCATTATAATTTTCCACCATTTTCAACTGGTGATGCCAGACCATCACGCGGATTAAGCAGAAGAGAAGTTGGTCACGGAAATCTTGCTCTTAGAGCTCTAAAACCAATGTTGCCAAGTTCAAATGAAAATCCTTATGTAATAAGAATAGTTTCTGATATTTTAGAATCAAACGGTTCTTCATCGATGGCTACTGTTTGTGCTGGTACATTGGCTCTTATGGATGCTGGTGTTAAAATAAAAAGACCAGTTTCAGGTATTGCAATGGGTTTGATTTTGGATAATGAAGATAGATATACTGTTCTTTCAGATATTCTTGGAGATGAAGACCATCTTGGCGATATGGACTTTAAAGTTACTGGTACAAGTGAAGGTATTACAGCTTGCCAAATGGATATTAAAGTTGACGGAATGTCATACGAAATTCTTGAAAAAGCATTAAATCAAGCAAAAGAAGGAAGAGCTCATATTTTAGGAAAAATGCTTGAAACAATAAGTGAACCAAGAGAAGATTATAAACCTCACGTTCCAAGAATTGAAAAAATAATTATTCCAAAAGAAATGATTGGTGCAGTTATTGGCCCTGGCGGAAAAATAATTCAGGAAATACAAGAACTTACAAGTACTGTTATTACAATTGAAGAAATTGAAAATAAAGGACATGTTCTCATTTCCAGCGTTAATAAAGATAATTTAGATGCTGCAATTGTAAGAATTAAAGCAATTGTTACTGTTCCTGAAATTGGAGATATCTATACAGGAAAAGTTAAATCGATTGTGCCTTTTGGTGCATTTGTTGAAATTTTACCTGGAAAAGATGGTTTGCTTCATATTTCTGAAATTGAATGGAAAAGATTAGAAAAAGTTGAAGAAGTTTTAAAAGAAGGCCAAATGATTCAAGTTAAGCTAATTGATGTTGATAAAAAATCAGGAAAACTGAAATTATCAAGAAAAGTGCTTCTTCCAAAACCTGAAAAACAATAAATTTCTGATTAATCACATATATAAAACCTGCATAAATAAATTTTTATGCAGGTTTTTATAATTTATACAAAAAAACTATTATGCTAGACTCCATTTGGTACAAAAAACTAGAAATAAAAGTTGAAGAAGAAAGCCAAAAACTTTATAAAAATGATTTTAAATTTTATCAAGTTGATGCTTTTTTAAACGCAGCAAAAAAAACAGATTTCTTTTCTGACGATTGTGATATTTGCAAAAAACATAAAACTTCTTCTGACGAAATTGCAGAAAATTTGCACAATTATTTAAAAGGCGATTTTAAATTGAGAAAAGTTTATGAAAAAAAACTTCTGGAAATTACAAACCATTTAAAATCAGCACACAAAATATATCCTGAACAATATTTTATTTCCTTTTATTCATTAATTGGAGTATTATCAGGATTAGCTCTTGGAGCAATAATTTCGTATTTAACAATTCCAGGTTTTATAAAACAAGCGATGCTTTTCGGATTTATTGGAGGCTTAATAACAGGAAGAATTATTGGAAAAATTAAAGATAGAAAAAACAAAGTTGAAAACAAAACACTGTAAATCAACAATTTAAACAAATAAACATAAAAAAAATGAACTGGTATATTGATTTAGTAAAAACATATCCAATATTAACAGCAATGGTTCAATTTGCTATTTTAGGAACTTTTGGCGATATAATATCAAAATGGATTATCGAAAAAAAAATATTTTTACCATATACATACTTAACTTTAATATTAAAAATGTTAGAATGGGCAGTTATTGCAGTAACAATAAAATATGCCTTTGTTGGTTTTCATGGTTTTGTAGACATATTAATTGAGCATAAAATGTTACCAGAGCTAAATATCTTCACTAAATCATTTGCGATATCATCATCAATGAATTTACAATATGGGCCTTTTTTGGTTATCTTCCATCGGTTTTTAGATAATTTAATTTCTAAAAAAAATAACTGGGAAAAAATTGATAAAGGAATGTTATCTCTTCTTTGGTTTTGGATTCCTGCACATACTATAACTTTTATGCTTCCAAAACCATTTCAGATTGGATTAGCAGCAATTTTTTCTGTTGTTTTAGGTATAATTCTGGGTTTTTATAACAAACAAAATATAAAATCTAATTAAAAATGCAAATTTAATATTGCAACTTAATTTTAATTTTGTAATATTATTTAATAATAAATATCTAAATATTAAACAATTATACTTTCCAACTCTATTTTTATTAACAATTATTTGATAATTATTAAAGTATAATTGGATATAAGTATCAATATGTTTATTTTTATTTTCTGAAAACAAACTAAACTCATTATAAATGGAAAACTTAATTTACTATATTGCCGGTGCAGGTATATTTGGACTTGCATTTTCTTTTTGGAGAAAAAATTGGGTGAAAACTCAAGAATTAGGAAGTACAAAAACAGACAATTATGTTAATAAATTAACTGAAGCAGCAAAAACATTTATTATTTCAGAATACAAAGTTTTAGGAATATTTGTGGCTTCATTATCGATATTATTATTTTTTAAAGCCAAAACTGATATAAATTCGAACAGTTATTTAGCACTTTCATTTATAACAGGTGCGGCTTTATCTGCATTAGCTTCTTATTTGGGTCTTAAGTTTGCAATAAAATCTAATAAAAAAACAGTAGAAGCAGCACAATCTTCATTAAATCAGGCTTTTAGCGTTGCTTTTTCTGCAGGTATTTATAATGGGCTAACAACGGTTTCATTAAGTGTAATTGGTTTAAGCGCTCTTCTTTTTTCATATAGCTATATTGGTATAAATTGGGGATTAACTAATATCCTTAACATTATTTTAGGTTTTGCACTAGGCTCTTCAACTGTAGCAATTTTCTCAAAAATTGGCGGAGGTACATATGCTAATGCAGCTAAAGAAAGTTATATGTTATTAAATGAAGATAATAATGGCTTAAAAGAAAATTCTAATCTTAATCCTGCCAAAATTGGTCAGGAATTGGCTTATAATGTTAGTGAAGTTTCAGGTTCAAGCGCAAATATTTTCGATTCGTATACAACAACTATAATTGCAGCAATGATAATTGGTTCTTCTTTCGTAAGTCAAGAAGTATTTAGCGCAAACTACTCATTATCAACAGTTTTACTTCCGTTGGTTTTAGCCGCAGTTGGAATAATAAGTTCAATAATGGGTGCTTTTATGGTTAAGTCTGCCGAAGAAAATAACTTTTTTTCAGGTTTTAAATTTGGCGAATATTTTTCTACTGCTATATTTATTATATCCTCATTTTTTATAATAAAATACTTTTTACCTATTGAATGGAATATATCTGAAAATATTGGCGATGAATTAATAATTACAAAATATAAATCGCTTGGCGTTTTTTGGGCAGCTTTTATGGGAGTTGGTTCAGGAATAATAATTGAATTAATTTCAGAATATTACACCAAAACATATAAAAATCCTACAAATACTGTAGTTAAAAGCTCATTTTTAGGTGCTTGGGCTAATGTAACGAAAGGAATAGAAAAAGGAATGCTTTCAACCGTTTATATTTCTCTTGTAATTATAGCTTCTATATATGTTGCATATCTCTTTGCAGGATATTATGGTATTGCTATATCAGCAGTTGCATTATTGGCAAATTCTGGTTTTCAAGTAGCTCTAAACACTTTCTTTGCAATTTCTGAAAGCTCAGACAATATAGCACAACAAACTGATATTGAGTATAATATAAAAGACAACACTAAAAAATTGAAGGATTTAGGAAACAATCAATTACCTATTAGTAAATCATTTTCAATTTTAGCTGCTATCTTAACTACATTATCAGTTTTGGTAATTTTTTCTCAGCAAACAGATTTTTCTTTAAATGAATATAATTCTGTAAATGTACTTATCAGTTTATTTGCAGGAATAATGATTCCATTTTTGTTTTCATCAATAATAATAGGAAGTGTTGAAAGAATAAAAACAAAAATGCTGACAGAAGCAAACAGACAATTTACAGATATACCACAACTAAATGAATCTCTAGAAATTATAAAAAAATATGATGGCGATTTATCATTTGCAAACGAAGAAGAAAAAGCAATTGTAGATTCAGCCGAAGATAAAATTGAACATAAACAATTTGTCGAAATTTCGACTTATTACTCTGTTTTAGAGGCAATTATAATAGGTGTTTCAGCAATAATAATTCCTATAACAGTTGGATATTTATTTGGTGCCGGTATTTTAGCAGGAATGCTAATTGGAGTAAGTTTTAGTAGCATTATTTTAGCATTTTTCCAATCAAATTCTGCCGGAACTTGGAATAGCGCCGAAAAAATGATTTACGATGGCGTTCAATGGAATTCTGCAATTTATGAAAAAGGCTCTGAAGCTCATAAAACATCACTTGTTGGAGCTTTAGTAGGCAATACTTTTAGAAATGCAACATCTCCTGCATACACCGTAATTATTAAGGTTATGGCACTTACAGCACTAATTATTGCATCAGGAATTTAAACAAATTTTATTAGTGGAAAAAATAAAACACATAGAAGATTTTTTATAATCTTCTATGTGTTGTTTTATTTTCATGAAAAAACTATATTCAAATTAAATAGAGAATATTATGAAAAAATACTCTAACCAAATTATTCTGTTAATAATTATTTTTTCATTTTTCATTTCATGCAATAACTTTCAAAGAATTAATAATGAAACAATTAAGGGAAATGAAATTCATAAAGAATATGATTCAATTAAAGCACAAAAATTTGGTGCTGATGAATATGGAATGAAAAAATATGTTGTGGCTTTTTTAAAAAGAGGCCCAAACAGAAATTTAGATTCTTTGGAATCAAGTAAATTACAAATGGCACATCTAAAAAATATAGAAAAAATGGCTAATGATGGTAAACTTGTATTAGCAGGACCTTTTTTTGACAACGACAACTTAAGAGGAATCTACATTTTTAATGTGTCAAGTATTGAAGAGGCAGAAAATCTCACAAATTCAGATCCTGCAATAAAAGCAGGCAGTTTAGTTATGGAGCTTAAAGAATGGTATGGTTCTGCAGCGTTAATGGAATTAAATGAAATTCATAAAACTATATCAAAAAAACAAATTACCGAATAATTAGAATGTTTCTAAATAAATAATTTTATGTTTTAAAAAATCTCTTTTGCAGTTAAAAACTTGTTAAAAACTCTTTTTTAATACAAGGTTATAATAATGAATATCAGCCAAGTAAGTCAAGTATTCGTTAATAAATCTTTCAATTTTATCAACATAATTAAAATTTGTGTTAAGAAATTTATAAATTTGTCATCTCAAAAAATACATTAATATGGTATTATTAGATTTTGAAGAAAAAATTGGCGAGCTTCTAACTCAGCTTGAAAAAGCTAAAGAAATAGGTGAGCAAAGTCAAGTTGATGTTAGTGTGACAATAAAAGAACTGGAAAACAAACTAGATAAAACCCGTAGAGAAATTTATGAGAATTTAACAGCTTGGCAAAGAGTTCAAGTATCACGACATCCAGAAAGACCTTACACTCTGGGATATATAGATGCAATAACAAATGGCGAATTTATTCAATTACATGGTGATAGAAATGTAAAAGACGACAAAGCCATGGTTGGAGGATTTGGCTCAATTGATGGCGAAACTGTAATGTTTATTGGCCAGCAAAAAGGAATAAATACAAAAATGCGTCAGTATCGAAATTTCGGCATGGCAAACCCAGAAGGCTACCGTAAAGCGTTGAGGTTAATGCGTTTAGCTGAAAAATTTAATAAGCCAATTGTTACGCTTATCGACACTCCGGGAGCATATCCTGGTCTTGAAGCCGAAGAGCGCGGACAAGGTGAAGCTATTGCCAGAAATATTTATGAAATGTTTAACATAAAAGTGCCGATAATATGCGTTATCATTGGCGAAGGCGCATCAGGCGGAGCTATTGGAATTGGAGTTGGAGATCGTGTTTTAATGCTTGAAAATACCTGGTATTCAGTTATTTCACCAGAATCTTGTTCGCAAATTTTATGGAGAAGCTGGGATTTTAAACAGGATGCTGCTGAGGCACTAAAACTTACACCAACAGACATGAAATATCATGAATTAATTGATGGTATTATTAAAGAACCTTTAGGAGGTGCACATACAGATCCTAAAACAACTTTTGAAACTGTTAAACAAGAAATTAAAAAACACTTACAAGAATTAAAGAAAATTGAACCAAAAAAATTAGTAGAAGATAGAATAAAAAAATTTACTGCTATGGGAAAATATCTTGATAACTAATCCAGTTTTTTAAATCTATATAAATGCAAAATAATTAAGCCTAGCTCGGTTTGCATTTTATCTTTTATACTAAAAAAAAATTAAGTTAAAAAACAAAATTATTAACAATAACAAGCATTTAATCAGGGCTTTACAGCTAAAGTTTATTATGTTTATATACGGAAATAAATACGATTAAAAATATAAGTAAGATATCGGAAAAGATATAAAAGAGGAAAAAAACATCCTCTTTTTTTATCTGGTAATTTAAAATAAGTAACAAAAATGGCCGTAAAAAAACACACAAATTATCCGGAAAAAGTAAATAACTCTGAACTAGGAAAATTGCCACCACAAGCATTAGAATTAGAAGAAGCAGTTCTTGGTGCAATTATGCTTGAAAAACATGCAGCTTTAGAAGTTCTTGATGTTTTAAAACCAGATAGTTTTTATAGTCCTGCACATCAAAAAATTTTTAGTGTTATTTTTGAATTAGCAGCTGAGCATAAACCAATTGATATGCTGACAGTTACAGAAGGATTACGAAAATCGGGTGATCTTGAAGAAATTGGCGGCGCTTACTATATTTCAAAGTTAACAAGCAATATTGGTTCTGCTTCTCATCTTGAATATCACGCAAGAATAATTGCTCAAAAATTTATTCAAAGAGAATTAATAAAAGTAACATCAGAAATTCAAAAAAGAGCTTTTGAAGATGATACTGACGTTTTAGATTTACTGAATTTTTCGGAAAGTTCTATATTTAAACTTGCAGAAGGAAATATTAAAAATGAAACTGTAAGAATTTCAGAAGTAATTAATGATGCCATAGATAAAATTGAAGAAGCATCAAACAGAGAAGACAATTTAAGTGGAACTCCATCAGGATTTACAAGTTTAGACAGAATAACTTCGGGTTGGCAAGCTTCTGATTTAGTGATTATTGCAGCACGTCCATCTATGGGAAAAACAGCTTTTGTACTTTCAATGGCAAGAAATATGGCGGTTAATCATCAAGTTCCACTTGCAATTTTTTCTCTTGAAATGGCAACTTTGCAACTGGTAAACAGATTAATTGCAGCAGAAACAGAATTATCAAGTGATAAACTTAGAAGTGGAAAACTGAAAGATTACGAATGGGAACAACTTGATATCAAAACAAAAAACCTTAACGACGCTCCTATTTTTATTGATGACACGCCGGCTATAACATTATTTGAATTAAGAGCAAAATGTAGACGATTAAAAACCCAATTCGACATAAAAATGGTAATAATCGACTACTTGCAACTTATGTCTGGAACTCCCGAAACTAGAGGAAACAGAGAGCAAGAAGTAAGTACGATTTCTAGAGGTTTAAAAGCAATAGCTAAAGAACTGAATATTCCAATTATTGCACTTTCGCAGCTTAACCGTTCGGTTGAAATGCGTTCGGGAGATAAAAGGCCACAACTTTCAGATTTACGTGAATCTGGAGCAATTGAGCAAGATGCCGACCTTGTAATATTTATACACAGACCTGAGAAATACGGTATTACTGAAGACCATGAAGGAAATAGCACAAAAGGATTAGCAGAATTAATAATTGCAAAACACAGAAACGGTGCTATTGCTGATGTTCAGCTCAAATTTAGAGACGAACTTGCTAAATTTGAAGAATTTGAAATTGATGAACTTATTCCGCTTGGAGCTGATGATTTCAATACTTTAAGCGGTATGACTGTTGGCTCAAAAATGAATCAGGATATTAAACCCAACAACACTCAAGACGACTTTTCAAATTATAGTTTAAATGACGATGCTCCATTCTAAGAAGGAATTTTGTAATTATAATTATATAAAATTGATATAATATTATTAAATTTAATAATAATGCTAATTAATGATATTGTTTGAAATAAATAAATGCAAATTATATTACACACATGTATTAATCATAAAATAATATTTATTGCGTTATTTAGCATGTAAGTTTATAATTATTAAATTTATACAAAAAACAAATGAAACACATATTAGCAATAATACTATCAATTCTTTTATCCTCAAATTTTTTATTTGCATCATATATATTAATTCCGATGGATGATTCGCAAAAAAATCATCTAAAATCTTATGGCATAGCATATTGGTCTCTTCAAAACGATATTGAAGTAGATTGGTTGTTAAATTACAAAGGCGGCAGTTTTCTTACAAAATACTATAAAGAAATAGAAGAAGAATGTGTAATTAGAGGTGTTTCATATGCTGTAATTGCAGATTTTCAGGCTCAACAAATTTTTAATGAAATTATGCGCCCTGATATAAATATGGACAGAGTAAAACTTGAAAAAGCCCCTAAAATTGCTGTTTACTCGCCAAAAAACAAACTACCTTGGGATGATGCAGTAACTCTGGTTCTAAGTTATTCAGAAATTCCATACGATATAATTTATGACAAAGAAATAATAGAAGGTGATTTGTCAAAATACGATTGGTTACATTTACATCATGAAGATTTTACTGGCCAATATGGAAAATTTTATGGCAGTTATGCTAATACTACTTGGTACCAGCTTAATAAAAACGAATTAGAAGCATCAGCATTGGAACTTGGTTTTAATAAAGTTTCAGAAATGAAAAAATTCGTTGCAAGAGCAATTAGAAATTATGTTTACAATGGCGGATTTTTGTTTGCAATGTGCTCTGCTACAGACACATACGATATTGCATTATCTACTGAAAATGTAGATATTTGTATGCCAATGTTTGATGGCGATAATACAGATGCAGACTTTCAAAGTAAAATAGATTACAGCAAAACTTTTGCTTTTAAAGATTTTGTTTTAAGTAAAAATCCTTACGAATACGAATTTTCAAATATTGATGCTACAAATTTCAGAAAAGTTACTCCGGATAAAGATTATTTCTATCTTTTTGAATTTTCGGCAAAATGGGATCCAATTCCAACAATGCTTTGTCAAAATCACACTTCAATTATTAAAGGATTTATGGGTCAAACTACTGCTTTTAATAAGAATTTGATTAAATCTAGTGTACTAATAATGGGTGAAAATAAGCTATTGAATGAAGCCAGATATATACATGGCGAATTAAATAAAGGCACTTGGACATTTTATGGCGGTCACGATCCTGCTGATTATCAGCACTTTGTAGGCGATCCGAAAACAGATTTAGATTTACACCCAAATTCACCCGGCTACAGATTAATTTTAAATAATATTTTATTTCCTGCTGCTAAGAAAAAGAAAATGAAAACCTAATTACAACTAACATTTTTATTTGAAAAATTTGAAAATCACTAAATCTTATTAAGCTATGATAAATAAAAAGAAGGAAAAAATAATAGATACAGAAAAATTACAAAACGAGAATAAAAAAATTCATATCTGTAATGGAAAATCCTGTAGCATTGCAGGAACTCAAGAAATATTAAAAGATTGGCTAAAAGAAGATTTTAAAGATGAAGAAATTGGTTATTATCCTTGTTTTGGAAAATGCGATACTAATTTTGCACTATTTTATGATGGAAAAGCTTATTCTGCGCCTAGTGCAAAAAGTTTGAAAAAAATCATAAATAAATAAAGTTCTAAATTGAACAAATTGTCTTATTAGCATCAATTTATTGTTATTTATAAACTTTACTATAAAATTTTAAATATTTGTCTATATCGCCGTCTTTTATAAAAATATCATAATTGTTTTTCGATATAATAAACTGATTATTAGGCACTAATCTCAATTCTTCATTTTCTTTTTTCGAAAGAAGAAGTCTCGAATATGCATTAGCTTTAGCTGAATTTCTAAATCCTTTAATAATAACTAAATCTTTGGTTTGATTTATTGAATCTGTTGTTATTTCTAGGTTTAATTGCGTATAATTTTCAACATTAAAAGATGCAAAATTAAATTTAATTCTATTCAAATCTACTCTTCCTTTTGGAATAATTAATACATAAAAATGAGCAGAGTCCATCTCATTTAAATAAATATCCATATCAAGCTTTCCACTATTAATAACATCTAAAATGTTTTTAGCATTTTCTGAAATTTTTTCTTTCGGGAAATTTAAAACAATAAACTCTAAATTTTGTTTCAACATTTCTTTATTTCCTAGTTCGCCATTACTCATAGCTTTTAAAAATAAAAAATTTGCCTCTAATTCATTGCTCTTAATTTCTGATAATCCCTTATCGCACAATAATATAGCTTGTTCAAATTTTTGAGTTGAGTATAAATCATAGGCACTTTTATATAGTTCATTCGCTTCTTTAGTTTTGGCATTTTCTTTATCTAAATAATCAGGGTCGTTAATTATTTTAGCATAAACACTTTGCGGATATTCATTCACAATAAGGCTTTTATAAATATCAATTTTACCAATATCTGCAGATTTCACACTAAGATTGTACAAAAAATACAAAACTTCTAATCGTAATTCTGTTTGTGGATATTTTTCTAAAAGTTCTCGAAAGCTTTTTAAAGAATTTTCATTTTGAGCTAAATCTTTATAATAAATTTCGCCATTATCATAATATGCTTTTTCAATTTTTTTGTTAGAGATTTTAAGTGCTTCGTCAGTTAAAGGAATATCTTTCAAATAATATTCTTTTGATTTTTTATTTGTTTTAGCTTCTTTATTAGTTGTGTTTTCGCCATTGGTTTCGGTAGATTCCTCATTTTCAGAAGATAACTCAACTTGTAGGGTTTTATTTTTCCTTCTCCAATTATCTTCAAGTTCTCTATCTCCCCATTTTCGTTTAAACTCTGTTTGGCCATAGCTTAAAGAAGATTGATTATAAAAATACCACAAACCACTTTGGTTTTGATTTTCGCTAAATGTATTATTTTGATTTGATAAAAATGGATCAAAAGCTGCATTTTGTTCCAGAGCTTTTTTATCATTTTCTTCTTTTATTATTTGAGCTATTTTTTTATTAATTACCTCATTACGCTGATTTTCAGGCATTTTAGCAAGCGCAATTAAACTATCTTCTCTGTTTATAACATTATAATTGTGCGAAATTCCTTTAAATGATTTTACATTTTTGCTTAAAAGTTCATAATCAGGATATGTATTATCCATAACTTTTGAAGTGCTATCATAATAAGCTTCAGCTTTATTATAATCTTTAATTCCGTAATAATAATCAGCTAAAACAATAAATGTTTTAACTTTTTGGCTTTTATTAGAAGATTTAGAGTTTGCTGATAAACTAAAATATTCAATAGCTTTTTGGATATTTTTTTCATCAAGTTCAATTTTACCTAAAGCATAATAAATCTGGTCAAGATAGTCTATATTTTTTTCATCATCAGCCATTTTCAAAAGCTCTTTTTTCAAATCTTTTCCTTTTGAATCAATCTTTTCAGAAATTTCTGCCAAATTTATTCTAGCGCTAAAAGTCATATCATAATTAGGATTTAACTTAATTACTTTCATAAAATTTTCTGATGCTTCTAAATATTTTTCTTCTTTTTTATATATCTGAGCTATAATGTAAATTAATCTGGCTTTATAATTTTTATTTTTCTCATTATCGATAGCAGTTCTAATTTTCGGAATTGCTTTTTTATATTCGCCTTGTTTCAAATACATGTGAGCATATAGCAAGTCCATTTGATGATTTATTTTTTCGGGACGTTGAGATTTTTTCTTTAAATCAGTAAGGATTTTCAAAGCATCATCAAACTCATTAGTTTGCACATAAGTTTTTGCTAACCAAAGCATCGCATCATAAATAATATCTTCATTTTTATACTTACTTAAAACTAGTAAAAAAGTAAGTTTGGCAGTTTCAAATTCCATTTGATAAAAATGGGCTACTCCCATTAACAAATAAGTATTATCAATCCATTTACAATATTCTGTTTTATTGTAAAAATCAAGTTCCTTTTTACTTAATTTTTTATTTTTATTTTTTTTGGGCTTTACTGTTATCGAGTGCATTTTAATTGTTTTAGCACACTTTCTAATACTTCTATCCATTTCTGAAGTCATCATTGAAGACACAGCTTTATCTTCATAAGTAAAAATGGGTAATATTTTTGAATAATCTTCTACATATGTTTTTTCAACTTTTTTAATTCCGGATTTTAAACTTTCTTTTCCGTTAAAATATAAATTAAATCTTGAGGTTAAATTGTGATATGATCTTGTAACAATTGTATTTTTCTTTGTAGAGCAAGCAGAAAAAGCCAACAAAGCTACAACAATTAATATCTTACTTATTTTCAATGGTTTAGGAAAATATTGCATTTTGTAAAATTTTCTATTTTATATTTTAGTAAATAAATTTATTAAATAATTCAACTCATTTTTTAGTAATAAGAAAATCAATTTTAAACATTTTTAAATTAAATAATATGAACGCCCAAATTTAATCTAAAATTGTTATTATAACTATATCAAAACAGAATAAATATCTATATTTGCATTTATTAATTTTAAATAATAATAATATTTTTATTAAAATTAATACATATTCAAGCCAATTATTTTATATGGTTTTATATATCCTCAATTTTTATGAATAATAAAATTCATACTTTAAAATATTTAATATTTGACATTTTAAGTGCTTCATTTGCATGGATTTTATTTAATATTTTTAGAAAAATATTTATCGAAACAACAGTTTTTGGATATAAAATTCCTTTTATAATAAACCATTACTTTATTATAAGTTTGTTTGTTATTATTATTTTTTGGTTATCAATATATCTATTTAGCGGTTATTATTATAACATTTATCGCAAATCGAGACTTCAAGAATTATCTCAAACTTTTTTCTCTATTCTATTTGGAGTTTTATTATTGTTTTTCATTTTTATATTAGATGATTTTGTCGGTTCATATAAAGATTATTACTTATCCATTGCTGCTCTGTTTACTTTAAACTTTGTATTAACCTATATTCCTAGAGTAATTATTACAAGCAAAACTATAAATAAATTAAGATTAGGGAAAATTGGATATAATACATTAATAATTGGAAGCAACGGAAAAGCACAAAAATTGCTAAATGAATTTACTTCCATGAAATTATCATCAGGATATAAATTTGTTGGTTTTGTAAATGTATATGAAAACATAAATCCTGAACTTGAAAAAAAAATTAATTATTTAGGTGAATTTAAAAATATTTACCAAATAATTAAGGCGAATAAAATTGAAGAAATTATTATTGCTGTTGAAAGAAACGAGCACAAAGAAGTAGAAAAAATCATATCGGAATTAATATTTACAGATGCCTCGATAAAAATAATTCCTGATTTATTAGAAATTCTGATTGGAAAAATAGAAATGTCATTAATTGAAGGAACACCTTTACTTAAAGTTTCTTCAGAACTAATGTCTGTAAGCGATACAACAATTAAAAGGATATTGGATTATTCAATTTCAGTAATTTTTATTGTTCTAATGCTTCCTTTATACATTTTTGCAGCCTCAGCAGTAAAACTTTCATCGCCCGGACCAATAATATACAAACAAAAAAGAGTTGGAAAAAAAGGCAAGCACTTTACAATATACAAATTCAGATCGATGTATAGTAATGCAGAGAATGGCACGCCCGAACTTTCCTCAAAATATGATCAAAGAATAACAAAATTTGGAAAGTTTTTAAGAAAAACCAGACTTGACGAAATTCCTCAGTTTTTTAATGTTCTAAAAGGAGATATGTCAATTGTTGGTCCAAGACCTGAACGGCAATTTTTTATTGATAAAATAGTAAAAATAGCACCAGAATATATGCTTTTACTTAAAATAAAACCAGGAATTACTTCTCTAGGTCAAGTTAAATACGGATACGCTGAAAATGTAGAGCAAATGCTTGAACGACTGAAACTTGATGTTATTTATATAAAAAATATGTCGCTATATTTTGATTTTAAAATAATGATAAACACCATTTTAGTTGTATTTAAAAGAGATGGAATATAAAATCAATTAATATGAACAATTCAATTGAAAAAACACCTAATTATAATGATATTTTTGAAACTTATAACAGAATAAAATCTTTTATTCATAAAACACCAGTATTAAGTTCAAAAAGCATAAATAAAATAACAGGAGCTGAAATTTATTTTAAATGCGAAAATTTTCAAAAAACTGGTGCTTTTAAATTCAGAGGCGCAACAAATGCTGTTTTACAATTAACTGAAAATCAAAAAAAAAACGGAGTTGCAACACATTCATCAGGTAATCATGCAGCTGCACTTGCATTAGCGGCTAAAATCGCAGGAGTTAAAGCATATGTTGTAATGCCAGAAAATGCACCTTTGATTAAGAAAAAGGCTGTTAAATATTATGGTGCAGAAATCACTTTTTGCGAACCAACTATAGAAGCAAGAGAATCTACTCTTGAGAAAATTACAGAAAAAACAGGAGCTGAATTTATTCATCCGTATAACAATTTTAATGTTATTTGCGGTCAAGCCACTTCAGCATTTGAATTATTAAACGATTATAAAATACTGGATATCATTTCTGCGCCGGTTGGCGGAGGCGGTTTGTTAAGTGGCACAGCAATATCAGCAAAAAGCTTAAGGTCTGATATACAGGTAATTGCAGCAGAACCAAAAAATGCTGATGATGCATTTAAATCATTTAATGCCGGATATATTATACCTTCAAACAATCCAAAAACAATTGCAGATGGACTTTTGACTTCGCTTGGAAGTTTAACATTTAAAATTATATCTGAAAACGTTGATAATATTTTAACTGTTAGCGAAGATAGTATAATTGAAGCGATGCGTTTAATTTGGGAAAGAATGAAAATTATTGTAGAACCTTCGTCAGCTGTTCCTTTAGCAGCAATACTTGAGAATAAAAATATTTTTAAAAATAAAAGAGTCGGGATAATAATTTCGGGAGGAAATGTGGATTTGAATAATTTACCTTTCTAAAAACAAAATAATTTCTGATTATTTTGTTTTAAAATAGCATTCAATAGGATAATGATCTGATAAATTGATTTTTAATCTTCTAAAATTATACGATTTTAAAGATTTTGAATGCAGAATAAAATCGATTCTGAAAGTTGAAAATTTGTGTATATAAGTGCTTGCCACACCATTTCCTGACTCAATAAAGGCATCTTTCATATCTTTTATAATCCGATTATATGCATATGAAAAAGGTGTATCATTAAAATCGCCACAAACAATTGAAGGATATTTTGAAGCATTTATATGTGCTGAAATAATATTTACTTGATGAGCTCTCTTAATATAGCTTTTACGTAATTTTCCTAAAATATTTTTATAGGCTTTTACGTCTATAATTGTATCATTATCAATATTATCTATAACTTGATAATCGTTATATCCAAGATGTACAGATGCTAAATGAAGATTATAAACTCTAATTGTGTCTTCATTTATTAGTAAATCGGTGTATATACAAAAATTTTCATCATTGTTAAGTTGGACATTTCCTTTGTTTAAAATTGGATAAACAGAGAAAATAGCAATTCCGTGATGATATGTTTTACCATTCTTTTTAGTGTATGAAACATGTGCATTTATTAAAGATGATTTTTGCAAAATAGAATCTAAAGCATTCTTTCCTTTTTTTTTACTCGAATAAAATTCCTGTAAACAAACAATATCGTAATTATTTTCTCTAATAAAATCATAAGCTTTTTGGGTTATGTTTTTCTCTGCGGCCCAATTCCATAAATTAAAAATTCTAACATTATATGATAAAACTTTAATTCTTTGTTCATCATCAGAAAAGTTCTTTTTATTAAGATTTATTTGGAAAAAGCTGAATAAAAAATTCCATCCAATTAAAATTGCAATTAGTGAAACTAAAAAGTATTTTTTCTTGCGAAAAATCCAGTATGCCAGAAAAATTAGATTTATTACTAAAAAAAAAGGATAAATTAGTCCGAAAAAAGCAAAAAAGGCAAAATCTACCGGACTTACATATGCCGATAAATATGCAAATATCAAAAATAGTGCAAACAGAATATTTATTGAAAGTGATATTTTACTTAAAAATTTTACCAAGAAAATTAAATTTTAGTTATAAAAGCTCTTTTGCAAATTTACGGTTAAATTCCTCAGGTTCGACATATGGTAATATGTTATGTAAATTAAATCTAAGATAAGTAATTTTTTTACCTTCATTTAGAAATTGCTTTTCATAAAATGTTTGTATAGAAGTAAGTTCTTCAGGAACATCTTTGTCATCATAAACATCAGAAATTGAATTGTTTACAATGAATTTATTTTCATGTATTAAAGCTTTTGTGTATTTATAAAGTAGTTGACTATCTGTTTTTAAGTGTATTATTCCTGTTTCATTTAAAAAATTTTTATATCTAGTTAAAAATAGCGTTGAACTTAATCTTTTTTTAATCCTTTTTGGTTGTGGATCAGGAAAAGTAATCCAAATTTCACTTACCTCATCTTTGCAAAAAAAAGATTCTATAAAATCGATTCTAGTTCTTATAAAAACAACATTGTTTAATTTTTTCTCAAAAGCGATTTTAGCTCCTCGCCAAAGTCTTGCACCTTTAATATCTATACCAATAAAATTTTTATTTGGGAATTTTTGAGCTAAATTTACAGTATACTCACCTTTTCCGCATCCAAGTTCCAGAACAATTGGATTATTATTTTTGAAAAAAACATTATTCCAATTGGCTTTCAAATGAAAATCCTTATTTAGAACATCTTTATAATCAGGCTGCAAAACATGTTCAAAGCCTGCATTTTCTTCAAATCTTGCCAGTTTATTTTTCGCCACTTTTTTTAATAATTAATCCAAATTTGTTTATCCCATATAAATCTAATTGCCTCATTCCCTGTTGAATAACAAAAGAATACTTGCCTTTTACAGGAAAAATAACTTGCCTTTTAAAATAATGATAAGTAATAAAATTATCTGAAGATTTTTTCCCAAACCATTTTCCTAAATCATCTGACAAAAAAAACTCGAGCGTGTCTTTTATCATATAACCATCTGGAGAACTAGTAGTTATGAATAACCATAAATTACTATTTTGATATTCTTCAGTATTTTTTATTGAGAAATACAAATTATATAGTTGTGATGTATCTGAAATATTTACATTAAAACTTAGTGTATCTTCATAATTCCAAGTATTCTCCGAGATATCATATTTTTTATTATAAAAAACATTTTCATTGCATGCTATAAAAGAGAAGGAAAGCATTACAATAAATCCAATTACTATTTTATTCATAAAAACTATTTTTTACTGCGAAATTTTCCTTTATTCGGCATTTTTTTTCTAAAAGTAGATTTTTGTTTAATGCTTTCCTGTCCTTGTTTTCCGATAAGACTAACTCTCTCATTATCTGATGTTTGGTCTGAACTAAGAATATCTTTAAATTGCTTTTCTTCTGCATCTACTAAACTTTCAACTATAGAATTTTCTTTATTTAATTTTATAATTTCAAGAACTCTGTCAACTGGAACTGCTGTTAAATTAAAAGCAGAATTTTCATTAAAAGAATACCACATTATTTTTTTATAAATATCTGTTTTTTGATGAAAAGCATCTCCTTTTTTAGTTTTTAGAATTATAGATGTATCAGGAAAATCTTTTTGTGCATCTAAATAAGAATCTGATTCGAAATTTAAACAACATTTTAGCTTACCACACTGTCCTGCAAGCTTTTGCGGATTTAATGAAAGTTCTTGATATTTAGCAGTTAAAGTAGTTACAGACACAAAATTTGTAATCCATGTAGAGCAACAAAGTTCGCGACCACAAGAGCCAATTCCACCAATTCTTCCAGCTTCTTGTCGAGCACCAATTTGCTTCATTTCAACTCTAATTCTAAACTCTTCGGCCAATATCTTAATCAATTCTCTAAAATCAACTCTTTCATCAGCGATATAATAAAATATTGCTTTGGTTCCATCTCCTTGATATTCAACGTCTCCAATTTTCATATTAAGTCCGAGATTTTCAGTTATTTGTCTGGCTTTAATCATTGTATTGAATTCCTTCTCAATGGATTTTTCCCATTTTTCAATATCAACAGGTTTTGCTTTTCTATACAATTTTTTAAACTCATAATCAGGACTAACATTGTTTTTATTTAATTGTTCAAGAACAAGCTGTCCTGTTAATGAAACAGTTCCGATATCATGTCCTGGCGAAGCTTCTACTGCAACCACTTCTCCCTGCTTTAATTTTAATCTGTTAACGTTTTTAAAAAATGCTTTTCTGGTATTTTTAAATCTAACTTCAACTATTTCAAAAAACCTTGAGCCTTCTGGTGTTTTTGAAAGCCAATCGTAAACATTTAGCTTATTGCACGTGCCTATTTGACATCCTAAATTACTTTCATCATTAAAATTAGAGTTGCATCCTCTTGAAATATTTTTATCATTTACCATTTTATATCAAATTTTCCTGTAAAACTTTGTATTAAGCAATATGCTTAATGATTTTATGTAATTTGCAATTTTATTACATATTGATTTTAAACTGTTAATAATCAGTAAATTGCAATTATAATTATCTCTGATTACAATAAATAAGCTGTTTTTTTGTAATTAGTTTGCAAAATTTCTGAATTTCATTTTTTTAATTCAGAAATTACTAATTACAAAAGTTATTTAAAATCAGAGCCTTACGCATAAATGCTTTAGATAGCACTTCGGCGTAATAATTTAACTAATTTAAGGGCTAAATCTAAAAAAATAATTTTGCCCATACCATTTCTTTCTATATGTAAATGTGCCTTATTAAATTCTTCGTAAATGTCAAATATATTATTAATGTGTATAAATTTATTAAAATTAATCGAAAATTCTTTTTCTGCTGTTGTAAATAAATTCAATTCATTTGATTTTTCGGATAAATTATTTAGAATAAAGTTTTCTCGAAATAATCCTAAAGAATATTCTATAAATTCTTTTTGTTTTTCTCTTCCCAAACTTGTAATTTCATCTACCCATTTTGTAAGCTCAACTATTTTTGCTGAAAAACCAAGTCTCATTAAATTTACAAAAGAGTTAAACAAATACTTTTGTCCATCAGATTCTTTAATAGCTTCTAAAGCTTCAAAAAAGTTACCATTAGCAATTTTAACAATATAATCTAAATTTTCATCAGTTACTAAATATTTTAATTTTAAAACATCTATT
The DNA here is from genome assembly GCA_016937695.1 of Bacteroidales bacterium. GTDB lineage: Bacteria > Bacteroidota > Bacteroidia > Bacteroidales > NBLH01 > NBLH01. The sequence continues at coordinate 46,141 of JAFGWC010000046.1, read as the reverse complement.
AAGCTTTGGGTATCAATTTTAGGTATTTTAATAAATTGAGCTCTGGAAAGTATTGTATTTATTACTTTATCAGGATATTCAGAAACCATTAGAAAAAGTGTTTTTGTTGGTGGCTCTTCTATCATTTTAAGTAATTTATTTGCCGATGAAAGATTCATTTTCTCGGGCAACCAAATTATCATAACTTTATATTCAGACTCAAATGTTTTTAAACTTAATTTTTTTATTATTTCACCACTTTCCTGTGTGAAAATTCCTGCTTGTGCATCAGAATTTTCAATTAAATCTAGCCAATTATTCAATCTGTGAATCTCTGTTTCAAGAATAAATTTTCGCCATTCAGCAATAAAATTATCACTTACAGGTTTACTAATGGTTTTTGTTTTAACAACTGGAAATACAAAATGTAAATCTGGGTGGATTAATTTATTATATTTATTGCAAGATGGACAAACGCCACAAGAATCTTCATCGGTTCTGTTTTTACACGAAATATATTGTGCTAAAGCAATTGCCAGCTTAAGTTTTCCGGAACCTTCTGGTCCATACAATAATTGGGCATGACTAATTCTATTAGTCTGAACTGTATTTACAAAACTTTTAATTATATCTTTTTGTCCTATTATATCCTTAAATTGCATTCTGCAAAAATATAAAAAACATTCAACTTTAAAGTTCATATAGTTTATAAAGTTGAAAGATGAAAGTTATAATATTTTTTTCTTAATTTTACATTTTAAACAAATAAACATTAAACCATGCAAAATATTGATAATTACGATTTTAACAACAAAAGAGCTATAATAAGAGTAGACTTCAATGTGCCACTTGACGATAATTTTAGTATTACTGATGACACAAGAATAAGAGCAACAATACCAACTATTGAAAAAATTATTTCTGGTGGTGGTTCCGTTATTTTAATGTCACACAGAGGAAGACCGAAAAGTAAAGACGATGTAAAATTATCTTTAAAGCATATTATAAAGCACATTTCTAAACTTTTAAATAAAGAAATTCAATTTGCTGATGATTGCATTGGAGAACAAGCTGTTACAAAATCAAAAGAGCTAAAAAAAGGAGAAATACTTCTGCTTGAAAATTTAAGATTTTATGTTGAAGAAGAAAAAGGGAATATCGAATTTTCAAAAAAGCTTGCAAATCTAGCTGATGTATATGTGAATGATGCATTTGGAACAGCTCACCGTGCACATGCTTCTACTACAATTATAGCACAGTTTTTCCCAAATGATAAAATGTTTGGATATGTTATTGAAAATGAGCTTAATAACATAGACAATATGTTACTAAAAGCTAAAAAACCATTTACAGCAATAATGGGTGGAGCAAAAGTTTCGAGCAAAATTACAATAATTAAGCGCTTGCTTCCTAAAATAGACAATTTAATTATTGGTGGCGGAATGACATATACTTTTATTAAAGCTAAAGGCGGCAAAATTGGTTCTTCAATGGTTGAAGATGATAAATTAGATATGGCTGTTGAAATTATGAAATTAGCAGAAGAAAATAATGTGTCTCTTTATTTGCCAATCGACAGTTTAAATGCTGATAATTTTAGTAATGATGCAAATACGAACCAAACCGATATTGATAAAATTGAAAATGGATGGATGGGTTTAGATATTGGACAAAAATCTATTGATAAATTTACTGAAATAATTAAAAACTCTCAAACAATACTTTGGAATGGACCAGTAGGTGTTTTCGAAATGGGAAAATTTGAAAATGGAACCAAGCAAATGGCAATTGCCATTGCTGAAGTTACATCAACAGGCTCTTTCAGTTTAATTGGTGGTGGCGATTCTGTGGCTGCTATTAATAAATACAATCTTGCAGAAAAAGTAAGCTATGTATCAACTGGCGGTGGCGCTTTACTTGAGTATATGGAAGGAATAGAACTTCCTGGTATTAAGGCTATTAGAGACAAATAAGGCTCTGCTTTAAAATAGCTGATATGCATAATATTATTTGCATTGATTTAATTAACAGGTAATTAGAAATTAGTAATCGGTAATTAAAAATGAACTCCTAATATTCCTAATAACTAATTAACAGTATACTAACTACTTGCAAAAGGAATCAATAAAAAAACACAGAATATCTTTTTTAAGCTATTCTGTGTTTTTAAGATAAATACTTTATTTATATTTTATAACAATCTTATATTCAATTTAATTTTTGATTATAAAAATTACCTTTTATTATTTTCTGATTTACTTCTGTAATACTCAAAATTAACTGCTTTCAAGGCAATCATTTTTCTGTTATCATCTGTTTTAGTTTTCTTAAAACCAAAATTTCGATTTATTATATTTGCAATACTTCCTATAATTTTTGCAAAACTTGATTTTTTACTCTCACTTTTACTATTATCATCTAATAATTGTTGAATTCTTTTTGAAATATCATCATTTACAAATTCAGCTGTAACATTCTTATTTTCTGCAATATAAGCAACTTCATTAATTCCACTATTTTTAAAAAAATCAGTGTTAATATCAGTTTCAACAATTATTTTTTCGGCTTTCTTAATTTCTAAAGCAACAATTTGTTCTTCAAGTTCAAAATTCAAATTATCAAGCTCAATTTGCTCTATATCAGCAGTTTGATTGAAATAAACATTTTTAGTATTGTTTTTTTCTTTTAATGTGGCATTTTCTTTTCTGATTTTTATTTGTTTTTGAATAAAAACAAATTTTGTCGAGACAAAATCATTCTCAGTATTTTGTTTAAGCAAAACACTAAAACCAAAAAATAAAATTATTGTAGCAGCAACTTCATAAAAAGGAAGGAGAACTTTTTTTTGCAATAAAATTCTTTTTTTAAGCTGTGCCTTTTTTAAAAATTTTATATTTAAATCAAATTTTAATTTTGTATTTTGAATTACATTAAAATCAATAATTTTTTCAGGCCTTTTATTCAATAAATTATCCAAACTTTTTTGTTCTTTTTCAGTAATGTCTTTTTCAAGATATGCAATGCTCAAACGGTCAATTTCTGAAATTGCAAAAATATTTAATTCTTTATCTTTTTTTAATAAGTTTTTGTTTTTAAACATCTTATTATCAGGACGTAAGATAAAATCTTCAAAACTATCTAAATCATATTCTAAATCAGTATTATTATTTAAAAAAGTAAATAATTCAGCCTTTTCAATCGCAGATAAATTACCTTCGATTAAATCTAAAATATAAGCTTCATAATTTTGTAGTGTAATATTCATTTCTTTTTGTTAAGCTAAATTTTCTACTTTAACAATAATATTTTTCAAAAAAACTCGTGCTCTGTAAATATAAACTTTAACTTGAGTTTCTGTGATATTAGTTATTTCCGATATTTCTTTGTAAGAATATCCTTCGTAATCTCTTAAAAGTAATACATGTTTTTGAATTTCAGGCAGTTGAGAAATTGCATTATTTAAAATTTCCTGAATATCAGAATATTGCTCTTCGTGAATTTGTTCGTACGAAGTTTTATCTTCTAAATCAGTAAATTTTTTATTTTTTCTGATTTGGTCAATCATTTTATGATATCCTGTTGAAAAAAGATATGATTTTGCCTTTTCAAATTTTAAATTTTCATGATTAATCCATAAAATTTCAAAACTATCTTGCACAACATCTTCTGCAATAGCCTCATTTTTAATGTTTTTCAGAATAAATCTATACAAATTATCCGAAAAATTATCTACGCAATTGTTATATTCTTTTAATGTCATTAAATAAGCCTTATAATACTTAGACGAATTAGGATAACAAAAAGTTACAAAAAAAATTGCAGATAACACTATAAAATGAATATCTGCAATTTTAAAAAAATAAATAAAATTTTACATTATTTTTTTGAATAATCAGTGCATTTACTAACACATTCTACTATATGACTCAAACTTGTGTATTTAAGCGAATAAAATGTATTCTTTCCCGATCTTTTTGAGGTTAACACACCTTTATCTTTTAAAATTCCTAAATGATGTGAGGTTGTAGATTGCTCTATGCCAAGTTTTTCGTGAATTTCAGTAACAGTTAAACTTTGTCCGCCTTCTAAAAAACTAAGTATAGCAATTCTCATTGGGTGAGCAATGGCTTTTAACATATTTGCAGATGCGTCTAATTGTGCTGAGCTTAATTCTTTTAACTCCATAGTATATTATTCTTAAATTATTATATGCAAATATATAGATATTACTTGTTAAAAAAAATGATTTTAGTCATGTAAAAAAACTTTTTATATTTATTTATATCATTCATTTGTTTTGTTTATGTTTGTGAAAGAAGTTTTTTTCGTTAAATACTGATATTTAGCACATTAGTTTTTTTCGGATTTTTTTAATTGATATTAAAAATTCGTTTATGCCTAAAAAAAATGAAAATATTTCAAATAAAATAAATCCTGTCAAAATTATTTTTCCTGTTTTAATAGGTTTAGGCTTTGTAGCATTTATGCTTTTCAGAAGTTTTGATGTTAAAGCTTTCGATGTAGTTGTTTTTTCAAAAAACACGTTTTTTTGGCTTGCAATTGCTATTATCTTGATGCTATTCAGAGACTTAGGTTATATTTTGCGATTAAGAATTTTAACCGGTAATGCATTTTCATTTAAAAAAGCTTTGCGTGTTATTATGCTTTGGGAATTTTCATCAGCAATTACTCCTTCTGCAGTTGGCGGAACAGGTTTAGCTATTATTTATGTAAATAAAGAAGGTTTAGGTATTGGAAAAAGCAGCGCTGTTGTTATGGCAACTTCCTTTTTAGACGAGCTTTATTTTATAATAATGTTTCCTTTATTGCTTTTAGTTCTTAATCCGCAAAAACTTTTTTTTATGGATGAAGGTTTTAGTTTAACAAACGAGTTTTTCCTTTTTGCAATTATCGGATATTCAATAAAATTGGCATATATACTTTTTCTTTCTTACGGACTGTTTAAAAACCCTAGAGCAATAAAAAAATTCTTAATAAATTTATTTAATATTCGATTTTTACGCCGATGGAGACTAGGCGCTGCAAAAGCAGGAACCGAAATAATTGAAAGTTCTAAAGAACTCAAAACCAAGAAAATATCATTTTGGTTAAAAGCTTTTTCGGCAACTGTTTTTTCGTGGACATCAAGATATTGGGTTGTAAACGCAATGTTTTTAGCATTTTTTACAGTTAACGATCATGCTTTACTTTTTGCACGTCAGCTTGTTATGTGGATTATGATGCTTGTTAGTCCAACTCCTGGAGGAAGCGGTTTTACAGAATTTGTTTTTTCCGAATATCTTGGCGATTTTCTTCCGCAAATTGCTGGCGTTGCAATTGTTATGGCTTTATTGTGGCGACTTATTACTTATTATCCATACTTAATTGTTGGGGCAATAATTGTTCCGGGATGGATTAGAAAACACTTTTCAAAAATTTAAGTTTATGAATTATTTTTTTATTACAGGAACCAGCAGCGGAATTGGTTTTGCTTTGGCAAATGAAATTTTAAAAAACGAGAATAATTATATAATTGGTTTTTCAAGAAACAATAATATTTCGCATCAACGATACGAACATATTAATTTAGATTTATCTAAACCTGAAATCGTAAAAAATTATAAATTTATAGATATTATTGATGCTGAATCGGTTACACTTATAAATAATTCCGGTGTTATTGGAGATGTTAAGCATATTGGCAATATCGACAACAATTCTATAATTAGCACATTCAATGTAAATTCTATAAGTCCGGCTATTTTAATAAATAATTTTATTAAAACGTATAAAAATTTCTCGGGAAAAAAAATAATAATCAATATAAGTTCCGGCGCAGCAAGGCATGCAATAGAATCGTGGAGTTCTTATTGCGCTTCAAAATCGGCACTAGATATGTTTAGTTTAGTTGCAAAAGCAGATTCAGATAAAAAACTATACGGATTTAAAATATTTTCTATTGCGCCCGGAATTGTTGATACAAACATGCAGAACCAAATACGAGAAACAGATAAAAATGATTTCAGCTTGTTAAACACTTTTGTTCAATACAAAAACGACAATTTGCTTGAGAAGCCACAATATACTGCAAATCAATTAGTTAAAATAATTAAAAATCCTGAAAAGTATAATAATGTAATTTTAGATTTAAGAGAAATGTAAGAATTTCTGAAAAAATAATAAGCTTTGTTTTAACTAATTATTTAGCCATTAATAAGTCATATTTTTGTAAACAGTAATATTAAATTGCTAATAATTTGTATTCTAACAACTTATCAACATTATAATATTTTTTTGCTGAAATGATATTTTTATAAAATCTCAATTTGTAATCCAAAATTTTCTTATATCAAATTCTCAATAATATTTATTTCAGCATTAAACTTATTGCCATGTGGTTAATTTATTCGTAAATTTGATTTGCCCTAAATAAAAATCTTCATGTAATACCAATTAATTATATTTTTAAAATTTCTGTTTTTATTTTCAGTATAAAACCAACAAAACTATAATGATATGAAGACTTTTAACTTACAAATCCGATTTTTTTTATTAATTCTGTTATTTGGTTTAATTTCGTTTCAATCTCATTCTCAATTATTTAACGATTGTCAAAATTCTGCTTTATCAGGAAAATATTTATTAAAAATCAATAATCAAACTACAGCAACTCTATCATTGTATGGAAATACTGCTGATTTAAATATTAAATATCCTGATAAAGAAATTATTTCGTGCGGGAAATTTAATGCTTGCAACAATTTAATAAATATTTCATTTAATGATTTAAATTTTATTATTGAAAATCAGCCTTTTAATATAAACAATACATCTTTAAATTTACCTTTTAAAATTACAAGCAGCATTGAAAATGGAAATTCTGTTTGGACTAAAACTAACCAAACCGATATTATAAATAACAACAATATAGATCCGTTTTCTGGAGTTATTTCAAACAATGAAACGCCAAATAACTCGAATATTGAAACAAACAATCCAAACGTTGGCGAAATCGCTGATAATAAGAGCAATATTCAAAATACGAATAGAGAAATTTCTTCTGAAAACACAGATAACGAATTTATTGGCGACTATATTGGAACAGCTTGGGGCTGGGAAGTTCGATTTAAACATAGTTCCGGCGATTTTGTTTCGCAATTTACCGGAACCGATAAAAATGAATTGCCTTTTGAAGGCGATAAAATTATAATGAGTTTGATGGTTGAACATGCAACAAAATTTAAAATACATATAGGTGAAAATCAGCAAGTTACAGGCGAAGGCGAAATTGTTTATAACGTAATTCCAAATTTGTGCGGATTAGCAATTTTAACCGAACAAGTTAATGCTGCCGTTAATTTAATGAGCGAATTTGCTTTCTTTTTTGATTTAGGTGCAAAAATCACAAAAAAAACAGCCGAAAGTTTTAGCGGAAAGTTTTTAGGTCTTCAAAGCAATTTGGCTAAAAATGTTAAAATTGCAACAGAAACAGGCGGAAATCTAATAAACGAATATATCGGAATGAAATTGCCAGAAAAGATGAAAGCGCTTGATTTAGAAGGACAACAAAGCAATGCACTTTGTAATTGCGCATCAGGACATGCTGCAATAACTGCCGGAAATAAAATTGGACCGTCAACAATTAAAGAATTGATTAACACAACAGGAATTGATATTGCCAAAACAATTTTTATGGATATGATGGCCGGAAGTTTGCCTGTTGGAATGGTTTTGTCAATTCCCGGCGTTACACAAATACAATACGAATACAAAGGATTACAAAACGGACCAGAAACAAGAAAATTTAAAATTAAAGGCCGTTTAGAAAATAATCTTTTGTATTTACAAATGGACGGCGATGTTTTTGAAGGCTCTAAAAATTTAACTCTACAATACACTGTAAATTATAAAACAGAAAAGCCTACATTTCCAACTTGGACACCATTTTTAAAAGATGCAGCAAAAATGCAAAATACTGGTAGTGAGGCTACTATATATGAGGAAATTGAAAAAACAGAAACTATTTACTTTAAAGATGCAGCTACCGGAGAAACAAAATCTATGGAAGTTCCGGTTTTTGAAACTATTGAAAAAAAAGAAATACTCCCTTTTCCTTTTGCCATTTATAGAGAAACGGGAAAACAAAGAAACGGAGTAAAAGTTTGGCACGAATACGAATATAATTGGAGCGTATATAAAACTCCATCAGAAAACTAGAAAATATTTTTTGCGTAATTTCTTTTTCAAATAGTCTCAAAATATTTTTTTCTACTATCTGTTAAAAAAATTGATATATTTACATAAATCAAACAATAAAATTATGAAAACAAATTTTAAATTATTTTTCACAATCTTTACAATTACGGTATTTCTTTTATCATTTTCATCATGCAATGGCAATAAAACAGATAATAATGAAGAAAATACAAGCGATAGTACAAAGCATGCTCAAACGCATGAAGTACATTGGACTTACCAAGGCGAAAACGGTCCGGAACATTGGGCAGAAATAGTTCCAAACTGTAATTGCGGTGGTTTGGCTCAATCGCCAATTGACATTGGTGGCGATATAATTGATGTAGATTTAATAGAGTTAAAAACTGATTATCAGACAGATAGCATTGATGTGATAAATAATGGACATACTGTTCAATTAAATTATCAATCAGGAAAATTTATTTTTGCAGATGAAGTATATAATTTAACGCAATTTCATTTTCATACTGCAAGTGAGCATACTTTAAACGGCGTACAATTTCCGATGGAAGCACATTTGGTTCATTTAACTACCGACAATAAAATTGCAGTTATTGGCATTTGGTTTAAAGAAGGAGCTGAAAATATATTATTAAAAAAAATAATTGATAAAATTCCGGATCAAGCCGATGAAACTTTCAAAGAAACCTTACAAATTGACATTAAAAATTTATTTCCTGTAAATAAAAGTTACTATCATTATGTTGGTTCTTTAACTACTCCGCCTTGTACAGAAGGAGTTAATTGGTTTGTAATGAAAAATCCTTGTGAAGCCAGTAAATACCAAATTGAAATACTTAAAAATTCAATGCCTGCAAATAATTTTAGACCAGTACAAGATTTAAATAACAGAAAAATAGAAGATTTTTAAACCTAAGGCATATATATAAAAAGGAAACAGCAAAACAAAATAGTTTTGCTGTTTTTTTATAAAATGATATTGCTAAATTTGTTAAACTTTATAATTTTGAAATACTCGAAAAAATGTATTTTATTTAAATTAACTCGGCCAAAATTTTGTTAATTTATTGGTAATTAGGCTTTTAGTCTTTAATAAAATTAACTTTTGCAGGATTTTCAGGAAAGCTTCAATTTTAAAAAAATATTAGTTACAACATTAATTCTAAATTTGATTTTGTGAATTACTCTTTTGAAAAAATATCAGAAATAACTGATTCTGAGATAATTGGAAATAAAAAAACAATTATTTCAAAAATAATTATCGACAGCAGAAGTTTTGTTTACGATAATCAAACTCTTTTTGTTGCTATTAAAGGCGAAAGAAACAACGGACACGATTACATTAACGAATTATATAACAACGGAATTTTAAACTTTTTGGTTCAAGATTTACCTCAAAATTATAAATTACTTAAAAATGCAAACTTTTTAATTGTTAAAAATTCATTAAATGCTTTTCAGCAAATTGCTGAATATCACAGAAATACAATAAATTATCCAATTGTTGGAATTACCGGCAGCAATGGAAAAACTATTATTAAAGAATGGATTTTTCAGGTTTTAAATAATGAAAAACTGATTATTAGAAATCCGAAAAGCTATAACTCGCAAGTTGGAGTGCCTTTATCGCTGATTTTACTCGAAAAAAATTATGATTTTGGAATTTTTGAAGCAGGGATTTCAAAATTAAATGAAATGAATAAACTTCAAAAAATGATAAACCCTAATATTGGTATTTTTACTAATATTGGTGATGCACATCAAGAAAATTTCGAGTCGATTGAACAAAAAATTAAAGAAAAACTTGAACTATTTAAAAAATCCGAGATTTTGATATATTGTAAAAATCATGCAAATATTCATAATCTAATAAGCACAAAATCAAATACTTACAATTTAAAAACATTTACTTGGTCAAATAATTCTGATTCTGATTTATTTATTGATAAAATTGAAAATAATAAAACAAATACTAAAATTTCGGCAATATTTAAAACAAAAAAAATAGAAATTGAAATACCTTTTTCAGATAAAGCATCAATTGAAAATGCTATTCATGTTTGGTCGTTTTTACTTGTAAATGAATTGTTTAGCTCAAAAACAAAAGAAAATTTTAAACATTTAACAAAAGTTGCAATGCGTCTTGAAATGATTAAAGGAAAAGATAATTGTACTTTAATTAACGACAGCTACAATTCTGATTTAAACTCAATCCAAATTGCAATTGATGTTCTTGAACAACAAAATCAAAACCGAATTAAAAGCATTATTTTATCAGATATTGAACAAAGCGGAAAAAAAGAATACGAACTTTATAAAACTATTAGCGAAATAATAAATAAATCGAACATTCAAAAAATTGTTGGAATTGGGAAAAACATCAGTAATAATTTTGAACTTTTTACAAAAGAAAAATATTTTTTTAATACAACAGCCGAATTTTTACAAAGTAAAATAATTGAAAAATTTAGCGATGAAGCCATTTTAATAAAAGGTTCCCGCGATTTTGGATTTGAAAAAATTATTGAACTTTTACAGAAAAAAAATCATAGAACACAATTAGAAATAAATCTGGAAGCTTTAACTCATAATTTAAACTATTTTAAATCATTATTAAACAAAAAAACTAAAATAATGATAATGGTAAAAGCATTTTCGTATGGAAGCGGCAGCCACGAAATTGCAGGATTTTTGCAGCATCAAAAAGTTGATTATCTTGGAGTTGCATATACTGATGAAGGCATTGAGCTGAGAAAAGCTGGAATAAATTTGCCAATTATGGTTATGAATCCCGATTTTGAAAACTTTTCTAATATTATAGAATATAAATTAGAACCCGAAATTTATGATTTTAATTCACTAATTCAATTTAATAAAGTAGCTTCTCAGCAAAGCGTAAATGCATATCCTGTTCATATTAAAATAGATACAGGAATGAAACGATTAGGTTTTGAAAAAAAGAATTTGGAAAAATTAATTTCTGAAATACAAAAATCAAAATCAATTATTGTTAAATCCGTTTTCTCGCACCTTGCAGCAAGCGACGAAGCTGTTCACGATAAATTTACACAAACACAAATATCTGATTTTAAGCATATTGCTGATGAAATTGAAAAAACATTCGGCTATAAATTCTTACGACATATTTTAAATTCTTCGGGAATTGAACGTTTTCCAGAAGCACAATTTGAAATGGTACGTTTAGGAATAGGACTTTACGGAATTAGCTCGCAAAATCAAGATAAATTGCAGAATATCAGCACATTAAAAACAAGAATATCGCAAATTAAAACCATAAAAGCAGACGAAAGTGTTGGATACAGCAGAAAAGGACGTGTAAATAAAGAAACCAAAATTGCAATTTTACCAATTGGATATGCCGACGGACTTAATAGAGCACTAAGCAACGGAAATGGTAATGTGCTTATTAATAATAAATTAGCACCATTTATTGGAAATATTTGCATGGATATGTGCATGGTAGATTTAAGCGGAATTGAAGCAAACCAAGACGATGAAGTGATTATTTTTGGCCAAAATAAACCAATTACAGAAATTGCCGAAAAACTTAATACAATACCTTACGAAATTTTAACAAGTATTTCGCAAAGAGTTAAGAGAATTTATATTCATTAATGATTCTTTTTTGGCAGGAAGTAATTAAGAAATATTTGTTTCAATATTTCAATAAAAATCGCAAACTTACTTACTTTTAATTTTTTCGAAAGAATGTTTAATTCCCGGTGATAAATTTTTTAAATAATGACTTTGTGATAAAAAATCAATTTCATTGTTTAATTCAGGATATTTTTTTGCAATTTTCATTAATATTCTAAATGCTACAATACGCACAGAAGAACTTTTGTTAATAGATTCCCAAATATTCATGCACACATTAAATAACATACCTTCTTGCTCCTCTTCTACTTCAAATTTCTCAATAATTTTAAGCAATTCTCTTTGATGACCGTCTTTTTTATCTTTAATTATTTCAATAATTTTATTTACAAATGGTTTTATCCGTATGTCGTTTTGTTTTATACTGTGCCCCAATAACCAAGATGCACGCCATGCTTGCGGATGTTTATCTGAAATAGCCAAATCAAAAGCCTCGTTAAAAATATTTTGATTTGAATTTATATATAAAACTATTTCATCTTTAATAAAACGTTTTTTTAGTATATTTTCAAGATTTGTTTTCATTTGTTTTGCAAATATAATTGTTTGTTTACAAAGAAAAAACCGGACATGTTTTAATAACTGCCCGGTTTAATTTAATGCAATTTTGACTTTACTATTATTAAATAATATCTTTATTAGCACGAGCTACAAGCTCGCGCTAGCTGAGGATGCCTCATCACATAGGCAAGTTAAAATATTAAATTACAAAAGTATATGACCTTAACTTAATGACATTGGGTGCGAGCTAACGAGGGAACTTTTATTTTCCAAATCTTTTCCTTTTATTTCGTTTAATTTTAAAATCAAATTCCCATCTGATAATAGCACCAAACTCAAATCCAGAGACCTTCGTATCTGGAAAATCTAGAACTTCGTTGTCATTATTGTTAGACCAAGTAATTTTATTAAATGGAATAGAATACTTTAGATCTAGTCCTATTGATAAACTAGTAATAATAATTTTCACATATCTTTCAACACCAATACCTATAGAAGCATAATATATACTGTTAGTCTTAAAAATTATATCATTACTAGCTTGAAGGTAATTAGTAAAAGTATTATTGATATTATCACCAGATATTAGCAATTTATAATCTTTACTACCAATTGATAATTTAGGTACTAAATAAGTTTTTTTCTTTTTAAATAAATTAAATGCAAAAATACTTTCTAAATATTTTCCTGTTAAATAGGACTTCCTTTTACCTGATTCAAAATTTGAATGCTCTATATATCCTATACAGAAAGCTGAATAATATGAACTAGAACTATCCCTTATGCTTAATCCAATTAATTAAATAGTTTGCTCATTATTAATTGGCGATATTAAATTTGAATTGAAATTATTATTCAATTTATCAAAATTATAATAATGGACTGATGTATTAGCATAAATGCCAAAAGTTAAACTATTGACATTTATAACAGACTGACTAAATACAAAGTTAGAAGTTAGTATTAATAAAATAATAAAATATTTCCTCATTTTAATCTTAATTTAATAATGTTTCTTTAAAAGCTATTATCAATCCCAACAGCCCCATCCATCAACCCATTCCCCAATTTTACCATCTTGCCCAAAAAAACCAGTTATTGAATAAAGAGACAACGAAGTTCCTGCTACTGCAGCGGCTCCATGAGCGGTAATACCAGCAAAAATTCCAATTTGAACCGGGATGTATATTACTACGGCCAAGACAACAACATTCATTGTAAAAGAAATAATTGGTCTAAATATATCCCTTCTGATAAACAACCAGGGTTCATCAGCAAGCCAATTTCCAAAGTTATTAGCACCTTTACTTATTTTATCTCCTAATTCATTGATATCCTGTATGACTTTATCTGTAAACTTTTTAACATTTATACCAATATCACCTAATAATTTATTAACCCAATTATGACCAGCTGGATCCGTAAACTTCAGTGGATTATTAAGCACATAAGAATACCTATTAAAGTTTTGGGTGAAATCCGGCATTTGCACAAAATTGTCTGGGCTTAACATACGGCCTACAACACGGTCGTATAATCTTCCGTTCATATTTATTAAGCCAAACTCGGGTAAATGCTGGTGGCCTGTATAACCACGGTCTAATAATGTTATTGTGCTTGGGTTGTTGTATGTCCAATGGTTAACGTTTCTTCTGCGTCCCCATGGGTCAAAGCTTTGTTCTTCAAGTAAAGTTCCTGCATCATTTGTTATTGCTATTATTGAACCCGGATGGTCGGTTTATGTGTAATACATTTTACCTTCAGGATTTTCTGCATCAATAATATATACTGCTGCAAGACCATGTTAAAAGATATTCGGTTTTTCAAAGAACTTTTTTGTAAAAATATGTATTTTTTGTTAAAATTAGTAAATTTTCTTTGTTTTATAACGCTCAAAGGTTCTGCAAACGCTTTGAGGTCTGACCTTCAAGCGTTCGCAGAACCTTGAAGCGTCATTTTAAAACAAATAAAACCGAACATTTAAAACTTGTTCGGTTTTAATTGTAGAATATTAAATTTATTTATCAACTATTTTACCTTTTTTATACTTAACAATTTTTTCAATTGTTCCATCTTTGTTGTAATAAATAACATCTCCGTCTATTAAATAGCCATCTTCATTAAAATTAACTAGAATAGCTTCTTTGGCTTTATTGCCATCATTGAGTAAAACTTCCTTATACCTATTTGGAAGTTTTATATGATAATTGGTGAATAATGAAAATATATTACGAATACTTTTTATAGGAAGTACTTTATCATATACAGAATCTGGAACTAATATCTTATATAATTTTCCATCACAATCATACCATTTTGCATATTTGAGTATTTTCTTATTTATATCAGTTTCAGCTAAATAAGTAAGCCTTCCATTTTTATTATAGCTAAACTCTTTGCCAATACCCCACCAATAATTTGTAGAATCATTTTTATACTTAACATACATTGACTGAAAATAGATATTCCCATTACGATGCTTCTTCTGAAATAATTTAATATTTTTTATATTACTATTACTATTAATTTATCTCTTAACTCACTAAAATAATTTTCATTAATAGTATCTTGAGAGAAACAATCAATATTTATAATAAAAAAAATATTAATTAAAAAGTACATATAATATTTCATATTTTTCTATTATTAGATTTAAAAATGACTTAAAAAATAATCACCAATTGATTCGCCAAGTATCTTTCTGTAAGGTTTAGTTTTTTTGTTTGTATAAAATGCTTCAAATTGTATATTTTCATGAAATATAAACTTCAAATTCTCACTAACAAACATTCCTGATTTTTTCATTAATTTAAGAAACTTAGAAGTACTTGGACTTCCAACTCCTTTTGGGCTAAACCCTTTTCCTGTACAAGGGTCCCAGCTAGCGCGAGCTTGTAGCTCGTGCTATTTACTCAAGAACTGTTGATATTTTTCATATTTCATCAATTTCAATTATTCCTTTATCGCCACCATAATTTCTAGCACAACTATACTTCTAAAAGTGTGGTTCTATAACAAAAACATCTAACCAATAAACTATAGCAAAACTAACAAAATATATACCTTCCGGATTTTTTAATTTATATTTACGGCTCATTTATACAAATATATAAATTTTGTTGAAATATTTGTATTTTCTGCTAGTTCGAGCTTGTAGCTCGGACTTATTCTGCTATAGGCTACATTAGTACGAGCTACAAGCTCGCGCTAGCGAGGGGGAACTTAATATTTTATCATTTTTATTTTTAAAACTAAGATCTCTTCACAAAATCACATTAAAAATATATCCTGAGATTATAATACAAAAAGCAACTACACTAAAAAATATGGCTATTAGTTTAAACGTCATTACTTTTTTTAAAAGCATGGCTTCGGGAAAAGATAAACCAACAACTGCCATCATAAACGCTATTGCTGTTCCTAAAGGAATTCCTTTTGCTACAAGTACTTGTGCAACAGGCAATATTCCTGATGCGTTAGAATACATTGGTACTGCAAGTATTACAGCAACAGGCACTGCAAACGGATTGTCTTTTCCAATATATTTCTCAAAAAATCCTTCAGGAATATATCCGTGCATTAATCCGCCTATTGCTATGCCAATTAATACGTATGGTAAAACTCCTTTTAGTATTTTTAAAACATCTTTCCAAATAATTGGTAATCTACTCTTTAGATTTTGTTTTTTTATTGATATTTCAGTTGCTTTGCTTGAATTATTTAAAATATTTTTCACCCAATCGGTAAGAAATCTTTCGAGTTTCATTTTTTGCAAAATTGCACCCGAAATTGTTCCAAGCAGAATTCCGCTTATTACATAAATTAAAGTGGTTTTTACGCCAAACAAACCAAGAAATAGTCCGATTGCCACTTCATTTACTAATGGCGATGTTACTAGAAATGAGAATGTTACACCAAGCGGAATTCCACCACGAACAAATCCAATAAAAAGCGGAACAGACGAACAAGAACAAAAAGGCGTTACAACTCCAAACAATGAAGCTGATAAGTACTCAAATCCGTATAATTTTGTATTAGATAAGTAATTACGAACTCTTTCTACCGGAAAATAACTGTTAATAATTCCCATTAAAAAAATAATTACAAAAAGGAGTAGTAATATTTTAATGCTATCGTAAATAAAAAAGTTTAAGGCTTGAGCTAAATGACTTTTTTCCTGCAAATTAATAATATCAAAAACAAACCAATCTGCCAATTTTTGTATCCAATCGAACATTTATAATAAATTTTTAGAATATCTGTACTTTGCTAAATAATAGAACTTTATACTATAAAATATTTAGTTTTTAATTTTAATGAAACGTTTACAAGTAATATTAAAACCGGAACTTCCACCAAAGGACCAATAACTGCAGCAAATGCTTCGCCTGAATTGATGCCGAAAACAGCTATTGCTACTGCAATTGCAAGTTCAAAGTTGCTGCTGGCTGCTGTAAACGAGAGTGTTGCTGTTTTTTCATAATCTGTTCCCATTTTTTTACTGATATAAAATGACAAAAAAAACATTACAACAAAATATATCACAAGCGGTATTGCAATACGAACAACATCAAGCGGAAGCTTTACTATGTAATCGCCTTTTAACGAGAACATTACAAGAATTGTAAATAGTAATGCAATTAAAGTTAAAGGACTGATTTTAGGTATAAATTTACTTTGATACCAATGTTTATTTTTGATTTTTATAAGAAAATATCGGGTTAGCATTCCTGCCATAAATGGGATTCCTAAATAAATAAAAACACTTTGGGCAATTTGTCCAATAGTTATATCTACTTCTGTTCCTGGTAATCCAAACTTTTCGGGTAAAATAGTTATAAAAACAAATGCGTAAATTGAAAAGAAAAGAACCTGAAAAATACTGTTAAAAGCAACTAAACCCGCAGCATATTCGGTATCACCTTTTGCCAAATCGTTCCAAACTATTACCATTGCAATACATCGTGCCAAGCCAATTAAAATTAAGCCTGTCATGTAATGCGGATAATCTTTTAAAAAAATAATTGCTAAAACAAACATTAAAACCGGACCAATTATCCAATTTTGAATCAAGGAAAGCAATAATACTTTTTTATTACGAAAAACATCTTTTAAGTCTTCATATTTCACTTTTGCAAGTGGCGGATACATCATTATAATTAAACCAATTGCAATAGGAATATTAGTTGTGCCGCTGCTCATATTATTCCAAAAATCAGCAACTGAAGGGAATAACCATCCGGAGCCAACACCGATAAACATTGCAAGAAATATCCACAATGTAAGATATCGATCTAAAAATTTAAGCTTTTTTTGGGTTGGCATTATATCATTTTTATAATTTGTGAATAAAATTATAAGCATTATTACCGCGTAAATATTCGGCTAAACCAATAAGTCCATCAGTAAGATATTTTACATTGTATCCCTGTGTTTTCAAGTATGTCATTGCAATAATGGCTCTATCTTTATGCGGACATGCTGTTACTATAATTTTTGTTTTATCTAGTTTATTAAGATTATTTGGAAGCTCGGGCAAAGGAATATTTATTGCAAAAGGCATGTTCCATGATTTATATTCTTCTTTAAAACGGATATCAATTAATTGAACTTTATTTTCATTCAATAATACTAAAAGATCTTGACTTTTAATTTTCATATCTAACCGAGATTCATAATTATATTCTAACAGGTAATTTTCAAGACTTATTTCCTGCGACATAGCGCATGACGAAAATGTTAATATAATTATTAAACCAGATAAAGTAAATTTTTTCATTATTTTGATTATCAGTAAATTAATAAATATTATTTAAAATAAAAAACTCATATAATACACGCCAACTCCAATAAAAATAATTGCAACAATACGTCGAAACCAAATTTCAAAAGCTTTTATTTTATTATAAACAGCTCCTACGCCACCAATTGTATAAGCAATAATCCATGCAAATATTATAACAGGCAAACCTGTTCCTAAAGCAAAAATAAGTGGCAAATAAAGTCCTGAAGCGCTAGAAACGGTAATTGGTATAAGCATACCAAAATATAATACGCCGCTATACGGGCAAAATGCAAGTGCAAATACAATTCCAAGCAACAAAACGCCAAAAAAACCAGACTGACTTTTATTCTTCATTTGTTCATTTAACTTTCCAAAAACAGGAAACTTAATTTTAATGAAATCGAACATAAATATTCCAACAAAAATTAATATTGGACCTAAAAACTTCTCGCCCCATTTTTGAATAAATCCGGAAATTTGAAACTGATTTGCACCGAAATAGAAAATAATCCCAATCAAAGTATAAGTAATTGCTCTTCCTAGTGTGTAAATAATTCCGTTTGCGAAAACTTTTTTTCTATCTTTAATGTCTTTACCAATATATGCAATTGCGGTAATGTTTGTAGCAAGTGGACAAGGACTTATAGCTGTCATTAAACCAAGTATAAAAGCAGAGAGCAAAGGGAATTGAGCATTTTCTAACAATGAATGTAAAAATTCCATTTATTATTTCATCATTTTATCAATAACTGATTTTACTTTAGCTTTTAATTTATCAGGATTGTTTTTTGCATACATAAAACCATCATTTGTTAAATTAATTTTATTATTTCCCGCTATAAACATTAATGTTTGCCCAGATATTTTTAATTTTTCAGCTAATGCCTCATTAACTTTATCATCTAAATTAATAGATTTAAATACTATTTTGCCGGAATCTACTTCTTTTGCAAAGTATTCTTTTAAAGCATCTAGTGTAATTTTTTCAACAGCATTACACGTAATGCATCTTCTTGTATAATGAAAATAATAAACTTCAATAACTTTTAATTCTTTGTCATTATCAGAAATAATATTTTCAGATTTTGGTGTGTTGTTACAAGCTGTGGTATTAAATATAGCCAACATTGCAAATAATATACTAACAATTTGTTTCATTTTTCTTGTTATTAATTAGTTAAAAACTCAATTATTTCTTGTTCAGAAGGCACTCTTCCACTAACAACAACTTTTTCATCAACAACTAAACCAGGCGTAGAAATAATATCATATTCAATAATATCTTCAATATTATCTACTTTTATTATTTCTGCATTTATGTTAGATTCTTCAACAACTTTTCTGACAATGCTTTCAAGTGTTTTGCAATTTTTACAACCTGTACCAAGTATTTTTATTTCCATAATGATTTTAATTTAAATTAACGTTTCGTATTTCGCAAAATTACGAAACATATTTGAAAAAAAAATCTATTTACCAAAAAAGTTTTCGAAAAGTTTTTTGGCTTCTTCCCAATTATCTGTGTTTAAACAGTATCTGATTTTAGGATATTCAATATTTCCTTTTATTAATCCGGCTTTTTTAAGTTCTTTTAAATGCTGTGATAATGTTGAGCGTGCAATTGGTAGGATTTTATCTAAATCGCCACTGAAACAACAAGCTTGTTTTGCAAGAAAATATAAAATATACACACGTATTGGATGCGAAATTGCTTTTGCATATTTTGCTAATAATTCGTGCTCTGTTTTTAATATTTCTAAAGAATTCATTTTTAAGTTTTATTAAAATTTAAAATTTCTTAAAAAAAAAGATACAAAAAAAATCAATAAAAACATTTAAATATCAAATATTTAGAAAAATTTATTGTTTTTTAGCAAAGATACAAAATTTTATTGCTTATAATTTGATTTATTAGTATATAGCTAAAGATGAATTTATATTTTGCTGCTCTGCAGCTCTTATAATGGCAACAGAGTTGCGTTATATTTAAAGAAACGCTATAAAATAATAAATCAAGCTCTAGAGGAGCGAAATATTCTATAACTGCCTTGTATTAAAGCATTTATTGTTTATTTGAATTTTTATCGGATAATGTTAAAATAAAATAGTAATTTTAATGTTATTTAAATCTAAATTACAAAATTATGTGCGGTGTAGTAGCTATAATATATGAAAATGACAATAAAAATATTGGAAATGAAGCATGTTTCCTTTTAAAAAAGCTTGAATACAGAGGTTATGACAGTACAGGCGCTTCGTTTATCACAGAAAACGGCAATATTGTTTTAATAAAGAAAGTTGGTGCACCATCTGTTGTAACAGAAGAACTGGAAATTGGTAAACGTAGCGGAAAAAAATTTATTGGTCAGGTTAGATGGGCTACTTATGGTTCTGTTACCGATGAAAATGCTCAGCCTCACGAAGTTAATTGTTCTGCACATATAATTGGTGCACATAATGGCAACATTTCAAACACAGATACTTTAAAAGAGTTTTTAGTTGAACACGGACATGTTGTTTTATCAGATAACGATGGTGAAATGCTGGTGCATTTGATTGAGCATTATTATTCTCAAATACTAAAATCAAAAAAATCGGCGAGCGAAAAAGATAAAGTAAATTATTTTAAAGAAGCTATTAAACTCGCCGAAAATAAAGCAGTTGGTTCGTATGCTGCATGTGTTTCATCGCCCGATATTCCTGGTATTTTTGCAATAAAATCTGGTTCGTCGCTTTATGCAGGAAAAGGTAAAGATGCTAATGGCGATTTTATTGTTATAAGCTCAGATTTAACTTCTGTATTATCTAAAACAAGATTTTTAATTCCACTTTCTGAAGGAGAAGCAATTTATTTTACACATAAAGATTATTTGGTTTTTTCTGTTAGTGGCGACAAAGAACACAAGCCAGGTTTAAAACGTTCGAGATTAAACATTCAGGACATTGCGCTTCAGCCAAGGTTTAATTATTATATGGAACAAGAAATTTATACTTCATCGGCAAATCTTGATATTATAATGAAATATTATTTGACCGAAACTGAAGAAAAGAAATTTCATGCAATTTTCGAAGATAATTATAAATCGTGCAGAGCTTTATTGTATGATTTAGTAAAGCTTTATGATATTTTTGATCCTAAAGAGTTAGAAAAAGTTTTTTTAAAGATAATTAATAATACAGACTTTTTAAATGTTTACGAATTAATAAGCAAAAACAATGAGAATACACTAAAAAACTCAAAATCAATTGGTTTTACATCAGAAGAAACACCATTGTTAAATGAGCTTTTAGGTTTTGGCGAAGAATATTTTATGAAACTTTTTGTATTGGATTTAATGATAATATGGAAAAAGAAAAGAACAATAATAAAATACAAGAATCAAACAGTTGATATATTAAAAAAAGCAAAAGAAAAAGGAGCAAGAGTATATATTGTTGCCTCAGGCACTTCTTATCATGCAGCATTAACAGCGGCTGTGTTTTTCAATAATATTCAAGAACTTTCGGTAATTGTAGCAAATCCGGGAATGTTCAGGTCGTTTTATCTTGCATCTGTACAGGAAAAAGATATTTTAATTGGTGTTAGTCAATCTGGCGAAACCAAAGATTTAGTTGATATTTTTACAGATATCAAAAATAGATTTAGCAAAATAAAATTGATTTCGGTTGTAAACAATGAAAATTCGACAATCCCACAAGAAAAATCGGACTTTTACTTACCAATACTTTGCGGCTCTGAAATAGCTGTTGCAGCAACAAAATCTTTTATCAGCCAAATAGCTCTTTTTAAATTAATCGCGCTAAGCATGAGCTATACCGACGAAGACATTAAGAATAAATTGGGTAAAATAAGGCATTTTATGGATTTTACTATCAAAAATATTGAAGAAGATATAATAGAAGTTGTTTTAAAATTGTTTTTAAAGCCATCTATTCATATTTTAGGCACTTCGTTAATTGGTATAGCAAAAGAAGGCGCATTAAAGATAAGAGAAGTAGTTTTAAATCACACAGAAGGTTACGATTCTGCTGAATTTAAACACGGTCCAAATACGATTTTAGGCAAAAATACAATTTATTCTTTTAATGATTTAGAAAAACTGCATACAAATCTGTTAACTTATTTTAATGATATTTATAATCAGGAATTTAAAAATGATAAACAAATAAAATCCTTTATTTCATTGATGAAAAATTTTAAATTTAGCGATTATGGAGCAGAAATTTTGAAAGGAAATTTTGAAAGCAAAGAAGAAAGAAAGATTTATCAAAAAGCATATAAAAATTATACAGAACATATTAATATTGAAGATTATTTTTCAAATTATCCACTTGTTTTTATTTGTCCACCTGACGAAAGAGACAAAAGAATAACAATTTCGCAAATTCACACGCATAAAATAAGAGGCGCCGATATTATTTTAATTGCCGAAGAAGATGAAGATTTAAGAAAAGCAATTGAAGGAAAACCATCTGGACAAGAACAATATTTTAATAAATATATAAGAATACCTAAAACAGGCGATAAATTTATTTTTGTTTTTGAAGCAACGCTTGCTTTACAGCTTTTAGCATTAAATATGTCTATTACAAAAAGAAAATATTTAAACAAAAATAAAATAGAAAATCATGGAGTTCATCCTGATGTTCCAAAAAATGTATCTAAGTCAATAACAGTTGATTAAAAAAAAGGCCGTCTTAAAAAACAGCCTTTTTTTTAAACAGTTCTATTAATATATTCAGAATAATTTTTAATTTTTTGAATGTAATTTTCTTTAAAAAGATGAGAAGAAATTATGAAATCGGCAGTAGATCTGTTCATTGCTGTTGGCACATTGTAAAGTACACATATTCTTAAAAGAGCTTTCACATCAACATCGTGCGGTTGCGAACTCATCGGATCCCAAAAGAAAATAACGATATCAACTTTTCCATCAGAAATTAAAGCTCCAAGTTGTTGATCTCCACCAAGCGGCCCGGACTTTAACTTTTTAATATTTAATTCATAACTTTCTGATATTTCGTCATTTATAAGGGCATCTTCAACTAATTTTCCGGTAGTTCCGGTACAAACCAGTTTGTGATTAATTAAAATTTCTCTGTTAAAGCTAACCCATTCAATAAGGTCTTTTTTTCTATTATCGTGTGCTACAAGTGCAATTCTTTTTATTTTATCCATTAAGTGATTTTAAATTTAATTTATTTCACAAAATTATTATAATTAAATTAAAACAGAAAAAAGCATTTGTTAATTAAACATTAATTAAAACTAAATAAAATGCTAAACTGCTAATCAATTTTCGATTTTCGATTTTAAAATTTCATCAACTAATCTATCGGTTTTATAAATAAGCTTT
The DNA here is from genome assembly GCA_016937695.1 of Bacteroidales bacterium. Taxonomy (GTDB): domain Bacteria; phylum Bacteroidota; class Bacteroidia; order Bacteroidales; family NBLH01; genus NBLH01. The sequence continues at coordinate 22,624 of JAFGWC010000046.1, read as the reverse complement.
AGTGCTTCCATTAAACCCCATGAGTCCGTAGCAACAGCTCTATTATTCTCTTCAAGGAAAATAAAGCCACCGGCTATACTTTCTAAATTTCCATCGTGAATTAAACCAATAATTTCGGCATTTTTATTAATAACTGCACTTCCTGAATTTCCGCCAACCATATCGTTTGTTGAAGCAAAGCCAATTGGAATAGATAAATCTAAAGCTTCGGGCACTTTTTTCCATCTTTCGTGCAATCCCCAAGGATAATCTTTTTGTCCAAAAGAATAATATCTGTCCCAAAGTCCGTAAAAAGTAGTTTTCCCCGGCGCAATTGTTCCGTTATATTCGTAATCCTTAATTACACCATCAGAAATTCTAAGAGTAGAAGTTGCATCAGGCGGAATTTGCTCGCCGTAAATTTCAAATATTAATCGTCCAAGTTTTTGATTTAAAATTTCCAGATTATTGTATAATTCTTTTCTTTTTTCTGCAAATTCTTTCATTTTTTCTTGTGATTTGATATAGAATTTAATCATTGGATCGTCAGATTTTAAAATGTCATTTGCGCCTTTTTTTAATAATTCTTCAACAAATTTTTCATCCCAAATTTTTGAATTTTTCATAAAATAATCAAGAGCTTCTTTATTGGTTTTTCCACCGTATAAATCTTTTATATACGATGTTTTTCCGCCATCAACTTTACTCAAAAAATTAGCATGTGCAATAAGTAAATCATTTTGTAAGTCTTTGTCAATTAATTCTTTATAAACGTTTGCTCTTGTTTTATCAATTTCATCTTTTTTATAGAAATTTGAACGTTTATCTTCAGGAAACTGCATTTTTTTTGCATAAAAAATAATATTTTTTGCGGTAATCTGATAATCAGAAGCGTAATATTCAGAAAAAGCAATGGTTAAAACTTCTTTCTCAAACTTATCAAGTTCAGTAAAAATATTTGAAATATCATTCCATAAATTTCCATATTTTTTCTGCAAATCAGCATTAGCTTTTACTTTTTCTTTTAAATTATTTTCAAAATCATATTTTTTTGTCATTATATATTTATCATTCAAACTCATTACAAGTCCGGCATAAACTTTTCTTCCATTTGCAACGCTTAAAAGTTGTCCAAGCAACTCATCTTTCCTTTCGGGATTATTAATATAAAAATTAAAATATGCCTGATAAGCTTCGTTTAATCTGTGCAAAATCATAGAATGCCGAATATCTCTGTAATACTCTAACTCTCTGGTTGACAATAATCTATCTGTATTTCCCGGTCTTCCTATTATAAAAATTGCTTCGCCGGGATTAGCTCCTTTTTTACTCCAAGTAAAAAAATTCTTAACCTTAACTGGTTTTTGGTTTTCATCGTAAGCTCTTAAAAAAGCAAAATCGAGTTCGTATCTTGGATAAGTAAAATTATCCCAATCCCAACCTGTTGCAGCAATTTGAACATCAGGCGCCATAACTAATCTAATATCATTATATCTTTTGTATGAATATAAAGAATATTTTCCGCCATTATACAAACTAACAACTTTGCATGTTAATTCGCTGTTTTTCTGATATTTATCAATTAATTCTTTGATTTTATTATTTTTAAAATTCAACTTTTCTTCATCATTTTTACCTTTATTTAATTCGTCAATAATTTCTTTTGTAACATCAGTAATAGAAATAAGTTGATCTACAAAAAGCCCCGGAAAAACTCTTTCTTCTTCTAAAGTTTTAGCATAATATCCATCGCGCATAAGATTTTCACCATTTTGCTGAATTTCTTTTAAAAGACCTCTTATGCAATGATGATTTGTCATAATTAAACCATCTTCAGAAACAAACGAAGCGGAACAACCGCCACCAAATTGAAGAGCCGATTTTTGAACATTATCAAGCCATTTTTTATCAGGTTTAAAACCATATTTTTTTTCATATTTTTGAACAGGCACAGCATCAAAAGTCCACATTGAACCAAAATCTTCAAACGAAGACTTAACATTCTTATAATCAATAGGTTCGTATATGCTTCTTTGAGCATTAGCATTTATATTAATTGCTAAAAAAAGAACAATTAAAATTAATAAATTATGTTTTTTAAAAAGTTCCATTTGATATTGAATTTAGTTTATAATTAAACAAATATATCAAATCAAAACCGGTTTTGAAAAGAATATAAAATTTAGTATCTTAGTATATATCCGCAAACAATTAAAAATATATACTATGCAAACATTTATTTTATTAACAAAACTATCATCCGATTTATCATCGAGAATGAATATGCGAGAGCAAATTGGGAAAACCTGGCTAAAAAAAGTAAAAGAAAGTTGTCCTGATGTTAAATTTATTGCTCATTATGCAATTTTAGGTCAATACGATTTTTTAGATATTTACGAAGCTCCTGATATTGAAACAGCTGCAAAAATATCGATGATAAGCAGACAAAACGGAGCCAGCCATGCAGAAAGTTTACCTGCAATAGAATACAAAAAATATGTAGAACTTGTTCAGGATTTGTAATTATTTTAATTTTTGATAAGGAAAAAGGCGATTATTAATCGTCTTTTTTTAATTTTTAAATAATTAATGTTTATATATTTACATCCAATTTCTATAAAAATATATATCAAAAATGTTTTCATTTATAATACCTGCATTTAACGAAGAAAAAAACGTAAGAATCATTTATCAGAAAATAAAAAATCTGGAAAGTAATAAAAACAATGACTTTGAGATTATTTTTATTAACGATGGAAGTTTTGATAATACATTGGAAGAACTTAAAAATCTAGCAAATGAAAATAAAAAAGTTAAAATTATAGATTTTAGCAGAAATTTTGGACATCAAGCAGCTTTAACAGCAGGTTTAAAAATAGCGAAAGGCGATGCGATAATAACTATGGATTGCGATTTGCAAGATCCGCCGGAAGTAATTGAAAACATGATACTTGAGTGGAAAAACGGATTTGATATTGTATATGCAAGAAGATTAAACTTTAGAAAAGATAATTGGTTTAAAAAAATAGGTTCAAAAATATATTACAGAATTTTCAGCAAATTTTCATTAATTGATATTCCAAGAAACGTTGGCGATTTTAGATTAATTGATAAAAAAGTATTATTGGAATTAAATAATATGCCTGAATTGTCAAGATATTTGCGTGGAATGGTTGCCTGGACAGGCTTTAAGCATACATTTGTAGATTTTTATCGTCCCGACAGAAAAGATGGAGAATCCGGATATTCTTTATCTAAACTGGCAAGCCTTGGAATGGATGGAATGTTAAATTTTTCTGTTCTTCCTCTCAGATTAGGCTTTTATCTTGGCATGATTAGCACTATTAGTGGTTTTGGCTTATTATTATATCAAATAGGTGATTTTTTAATAAATGGCGCATATTATCATTTATATAAATGGCTTATTGTTGTAATTTTTATATTTATGGGTTTTATGTTTATACTTTTTTGGATAATTGGCGAATATATTGGTAAAATATATAATGAGGTGAGATCCAGACCATTATACATTATTAAAGAAAAATATAATCTTTAAATAAAATACATTTTTTGTGAAAATTTTAATTTTAAATTATGAATATCCGCCATTAGGAGGCGGCGCCGGTGTTGTTTCTCAATATCATGCCAAAGGTTTAGCAGAAAAAGGACACAATGTTACTGTTATATCAACTTGGTATAAAGGCGAAGCCGAAATCGAAACAAAAAATAATTTAAAAATTGTTAGATTAAAATCTAAACGCCGATTTATATACAAATCAAATCCAATTGAAATGCTTTCGTGGGTTTTTCATGCTATAAAGTATTTAAAATCCAAAACTGAAATAAATTATGATTTGTGCTTATCGCATTATGCAATACCAGGCGGATTAGTTGCTTATTTTTTAAAATTAAAATACAAAATACCATATATTATAATTTCTCATGGCGAAGATATTCCTTTTTTAAACAAAAAGGTGATGTTAAAATATCATATTTTCACATATTATTTTTTAAAATTGATTTTCGCTAATTCGTTAAATAACATTGTATTAACAAATTATTTAAAATTAAAACTCGATAAGTTTTTAAAATCTGGCGATAAAAGTATTGTTATCCCAAACGGCAGTAATGAAAAACTTTTTTTTCCTGATTATTCAAAACGCTCAAAAAATTTTAAAATAATTTATGTTGGTAGATTAGCTGATGTTAAAGAGCCATTTGTTTTTCTTGAGGCTATAAATATGCTAAGCAAAAGAAATATAGAATTTACTGTAAATATTTTAGGCGATGGACCTTTAAAAGAAAAGGCTGAAAATTATGTGAAAAAAAATAATTTATCAGAAATAATAAAATTTAAAGGTTGGATTTCGAAAGAAGAAATCGCAGAAGAATACCAATCGTCTCACATGCAAGTAATTAGCTCACGATTTGAAGCTTTTTCAATTTCTGCTTTAGAATCTTTATTCTCTGGAGTTTATATTTTATCAACGCCTGTTAGCGGAAACACAGACATAATAAAAAAAGGAGTAAACGGCGATTTTTATAATTTTAAAGATTCTTTTATTTTAGCAAATAAAATTGAAAATTTTTACAATACTGAATTCAAAAATTCGTATAAAATTAACGAAGAATTTTTAGAAAATTTCAGAAAAATGTATTCTTGGAATAATATCATAACCCAATATGATAAACTTTTGAGTGAAATTAATACTGAAAAAAATTGAAACAGAAATCGAAACGAACAATAAGAAACGCTGATAATCAGAAGATTAACGCTGTAAAGAAAAAAAACACGATTGTTTTTGATAAACATAAATTACCAATTGGGATTATTATTTCAATAATTTCCTTTTTTATTTTCAACTATTTTTCGCCATTAATTTCATTAATAAGTAAATATGAAATTGCACAATGGATTTTTCCTTTTTCAAGTTTAATCGTTTCTTTTGATATTTTTATAATTATAGGTTTATACGAAAAAAAACGCTCAAGAAAAATTGCAAACATAAGTTTTTTATTGCTGATATTTATAAATATTTTTCGTGCATTAATATTTACACAAGATTTAACAATCAGCCAAACAGAAAATCTGGTTAAATTTAATTTAATAATAAGCTTTTTTTACGCACCAACATTAATTTTTGGCGTAATTTCAATTTGGCTTAGCAGGAATGAAATAAATAAAATAATTAATAATGACATTAAAAATTCTGAAAAAAAGCCTATTCCTGAAGAAATTAAAAATAATTTAATATCAAAAATAATTTATAGAATAAAACAAGAAGGCGCAATTTACATAATTGGTTTAATATTAATTAGTGGAATTTCATCAACAATATTACTTTATCAATTAGATAAATTTGATTTTTGGTCTGATGAAAAACAAGTAACACAAGGCGCAGCAGGATATTATCATACAGGAAAATTTCAACAATGGAATTTTATAAAAGAAAAACCATATCCGAATGAAAGTTTTGACAGAAATTTTCCGCATTTATGGCTTGTGGCACAATCGTATAAAATATTTGGTGTTTCGGAATGGTCGTCGAGAATAATTTCTGTAATTGCAGGAATATTATTTGTTTTTCTAGGATATTTTGTCCTAAAATTTTTCTTTAAAAACAAGGCAATAGCACTTTTAATTTTATTGGCATTTATTTTTCATCCCGAAGAAATTGTACTTTTTAGGTGGACAAGAATGTATGGAATTTTAATTCCTTTTTTTCTGTTTCAGTTTACTATTGTTTATAAAGGACTTACAGAAAAAAACAGCATTGATTTCAAAAATAAAAAAGTTAATGATTTCATATACAAATACTTAGACTTTAATTTTTATTACCTAATTCTATTTATTGCATTAGTATTTTTAGGTTACTATATTCATAAAAGTTCAGTTTTTACACTTCCTTCAATATATCTAACAATAATATATTTAGCTATAGCTGAAAAAGAAAAAAAATATTATACTGCATTAATTTTAGGATTTATAATATCAGTAACTACAGTTTTAATTATTCCAAGATATATTCCTACTCATGTAATGTCTTTTTTTGAAAGTAGAAATTATATTTATATCGATTTATTCAACTTTTACCCAATTTCAAAAGAATTTGCTTTAATAATATTGCTTTTGGGTATTAATTTAATTTATATCGTAAAAAATAAAATTATAAAAAACAATATTGCCTATTTCTATATCTTCACAGCTTTTATTTTTATAATGTTTGTATATATAATAACTTATGTAATTTCGTTCAGATATATATCTTTTTTGGCGCCAATTGTAATATTTTTAACACTGTACATTTTAATTTTAATATCAAGAGCATTGTTTAATAAATACATTGTAATTTTAATTTCCTTAACAATAATAGCAAGTTCCTTAATTCATTTTAATCAAAGATATAATGATATTTATGTCGAAAATTTTGGTTCGCCTTCTGTTCCTTCAATTGCATACAAAGAAATAGTTGAAAACTACCAAAAAGGCGAAGCTGTTTTTTATCAATATCCAATTCATTATTATTTTAAAGGAATTGATACATCAGCTGTTTTTATTGATATGCGAAGAAATAGATTATTCAAATTTGACAGTTATTTAAGTAAAAAATTAAAACATAAAAAAGGATTTTTTCAAAACATAAATCAGTACAATTCAGGCTGGATTATTTGGGATACTCAAAATGAAATGCATATCGACACTTTAATAAATTACTATGTAAACCAAAATTTTAAAAAAATTCACGGATATGGAATTGATAAAACAAATGTAGAAGTTTTTAGATATACAAAAGACATGATAATTTCTAAAGATTCGTTTAATAAAACAATTAACGTTCCTTGCGGAAATCTTAAAATATCGAACCAATACGCTTTTTCATTTTGGATAAAAATGACAAAAAAAACAAACGATGTTCCATTTATTTTTGTTGGCGATTCTTTAACTAATTTAATCAGATTGAAAGAAACAGATTTAGGTTTTAAAATTATTTATTCTGATAAAAATGACGATATATTTGTAGAAACAAACAATATAAAAGACAATAAATGGCATAATATTATTTATTATCAGCAATCAGGCGAAAAAGGTGCTGAATTTGGTTTATATATCGATAATAAAAAAATCGACAGCAATTTAATTCCTTTCTCCAGAAATGAATTTGTTAAATTTAAAGTAAATCTTAAATTCAAAGGTAATTTAGACGGCGTAAGAATTTACGACTATATTCCTAATAATCAGCAAATTAATTCAATTTATATAAATGGAAATAATTCATTTGTAGAAAAATTAATATCAAACGACAGATATTTTAACCCAATTTATTTCTGGAAAAAAAGATTTTAGAAATCCATAGTTTTATGAAAATTTGTTTTGTTGTACCAAGAGTTTATATTTATTTCAACACAGAAATAACAAATAATGCAGGAGGCGCAGAAAGACAAATTTATTATTTAGGCACAGAACTTTCAAAAAACAATAACTTTGATGTTAATTTTTGTGTTGCCGATTTTGGACAAAAACCAATAGAAACAATCAATAAATCAACACTTTGGCGCTCATTTAAACCAACAGAAAATAGAATAAAAGGCTTTTTAAAATTAATAAAAACCCTAAAAAAAATTAATGCCGATAAATATATTTTCCGTTCGGCAGATTTTGGAACAGCAATTGCCTTATTTTCAGTACGTTTCTTATTAAAGAAAAAAACTATTTACATGATTGCCAGCAATTCTGAAACTTTGTTTAAAGATTTAAAAAAAATGTCGGGTTTTTTAACTGCCGTTTTTATGCCTTTGGCTTATAAATTTAGTAATATGTTAACATCACAAACCGAAACACAATATAATTTATTCAAAAAAAACAGAAATATTATTCCAAATTCAATAATACACAATATTGTAAATATTACTGATATTCAAGACATTAAGCAATCTAAAAAAAAACATATTATATGGATTGGACGCCTCGACAAAGTAAAACAACCGTATTTTTACTCAGAATTGGCAAAAAAATTTCCAGAAGAAAATTTTATAATGATTGCACCTGTTATAAAAGAAGACGAAAAATTTGGACTAGAATTTAAAAAATCAATACAAAATATAAAAAACCTGAAACATATTGAATATGTTTCGCCCGATAAAATAACTGATTATTATAAATCAGCAAAAGCATATGTAATCACTTCATATACAGAAGGTTTCTCGAACACAATGGCAGAGGCAATGGCTAATTATTGTCCTGTTTTAAGCTTAAATATAAATCCTGATAATATTTTTAGTAAATACGAAATTGGTTTTTGTGCAAACAATAATTCTAAATTATTTTATGAGTATTTTGAAAAAATTATAAATAATGTTGATTTAAGAACAAAATTTGCAACAAATGCCTTAAATTATTTAATAGAAAATCATAATAAAGAAAAAATCATTACAAAATTTACAAATGAAATTCTATTAAAAAACTAATATAAAATGTGTGGAATAGCAGGATTTACAGGCAATAATGAATCTAAAATCGGGAAAATTTTAAGCAATTTGGCTCATCGCGGACCAGATACGAAAGGTATTTTCTGCGATGATTTTGTTAGTCTTGGTCAAACTCGACTTTCAATTATTGATTTAAGCAATTCTGCAAATCAACCAATGTTTTATTCTGCACAAAACGGCGCTTGTTCTAAAAAAATAAATCCAAAATTAATTGAAAAAGCAAACATCGGAATCGTATTTAACGGCGAAATTTACAATTTTAAAGAAATAAAAACCAAACTATCAGAAATTGGCTATACTTTTACAACAAACAGCGATACAGAACTTGTTTTAGCTGCATACAATGAATTTGGAAAAGATGCCGTAAACTATTTTAACGGCATGTGGGCTTTTTGTATTTACGATAAAAAAAAATCAGAATTATTTCTTTCCAGAGACAGATTTGGACAAAAACCTTTATATTATTATGCTGATAATGAGACTTTTGTGTTTGGTTCTGAAATGAAAGTTTTTTTTGATTACGGCATTGAAAAACAAATAAATACTGATTCGCTTAATTACTATCTGATGTTTGGAATTACTCCTAAAAATCAATCTATACTTAATAAAATTAAAAAAATAGAACCAGGCGAAAATTTAATTTACGATTTAAACAAAAAACAAATAAAAAATAAACATAATTATTACAAAATAAATTTCGACAACAAAAATATCGACATAAAAACAGCTAAAGAAAACGTTTACAATTTATTAGAAAAATCAGTAAAAAGAAGGCTTTTAGCCGATGTTCCTATTGGAGCTTTTTTATCGGGCGGAATAGATAGTTCTGCAATTGTTTATTTTATGCGCAAATACGTAAAAGATCTTAAAACTTTTTCTATAAGCTTTGATTATCAGGAATTTAACGAAGCAGATAAGGCAAAAATAATTTCTGATAAATTTAATACAGAGCATTACCAAATTAACTTTTCGGCTAACGATGTTCGCGAATTAATAGATATTATGCCATATTATTTTGACGAGCCTTTGGGCGATTCGTCTTTAATACCAACATATCTTGTTTCTAAAGTAGCTGCCGAACATGTAAAAGTTGTACTTTCAGGAACAGGAAGCGATGAAATTTTTGCAGGTTATCAAAGATATTATGAATACAAAATATTATCTCAAATAAACAAATTGCCAAGCCAAATTAAAAATATTATTGCAAAATCTTATTCTATAATTTCTAATGATAATGACAGAGTTTCAAAATTAAAAATTCTTCTGCAATCACCTCAAAATCAATTATATCTGAAATTATTTAGCAATGCATTTAGAGTAGAAAATGAATATAAAATTGATATAGAAAAGCTAAATTATCTTACAAAATATTTCATTTATAAAGATAAATTACATAATGTTTTAAACTTTGAACAAAATATATATTTGCCTGACGATTTATTGGTTAAAGAAGACAGAGCAACAATGGCAAACAGTATCGAAGGCAGAATGCCATTCCTTGATTATGAGCTTGTTAACTATGTAAACAGTTTAAATTCTTCATTAAAATTGAAAGGAAAAACAGGAAAATATTTATTAAAACAAACATTAAAAGGTATTTTACCTGATGAAATATTATTCAGAGAAAAAAAAGGTTTTGGTGTTCCGTTAAAATATTATTACAAAAAAGAGCTGAAAAAATATACAGAAGATATAATTTTTGGATTTTCAGCATTCGATTATTACAATAAAACCATTGTTGAAAAATTATGGAAAAGTCACCAAGAAGGCATTTCAGACTATTCGCATGTTTTTTGGAATTTAATAATGTTTAATAAGTGGTACGAAACACACATAAAATAAAAGTTTGTTTTTTTGCTCCGGCTGCTTTTCCGCTGTTTAAAAAAAATTATTCTGATGTTTTTGGCGGCGCCGAATTGCAGATGTATCTAATAGCCAATAAATTATCTAAAAATAAAAATTATATTATCGATTTTATTGTTGCTGATTATGGTCAAAAAAAAATTGAAAAGTTTGAAAATATTACTGTTTTTAAAAGCTTTAAATTATTGCAAAAAGAGTCTATTTTCAGTAAATTTATTAAATCAATTTCATATTTTTTATTGCTGATAAAAATAAATCCGGATATAATTATAACAACCGCTGCACATGCAACTGTCGGATTTACAGCTCTTTACTCAAAAATATTCAATAAAAAACACATTCACAGAACGGCACATTTAAATGATGTAAATTTAGCTTGGATAAACACTAACGGAATTGTTGGAAATATTTATAAATATGGCTTGTATAATGCAGATAAAGTTATTAATCAAAGCATTGAACACAAAAATTTACTCTCCAAAAATCATAAAATAGAAGCTGAAGTAATAAAAAATGCTTTTATAATCAACAAATATCAACAAACAGAAAAAAAATCGATACTTTGGGTTGGGCGTTTTGTAAATTGGAAAAATCCTGATTTATTTTTAAAACTTGCCACTGAATTTACTGATGAAAAATTTACTATGATTTGTCCGTATTCTGATAAAAATCTTGAAGAATGGAATAAATTTAAACAAAAAGCTTACAATATAAAAAACCTGAATTTTATAGATAATGTTCCATTTTTTGAAATTCAAAAATATTTCAACGAATCTAAATTGTTTGTAAACACCTCTGAATCTGAAGGTTATCCAAACACTTTTTTACAAGCAGCAGCAGCAAAAACCCCAATTATTTCATTAAATGTAAATCCGGATAATTTTTTAACAGAATATAATTGCGGTTATTTTTGTAATAATGATTTTTTAAAAATGACTGAAAAAATAAATTATCTATTAAATGATAATTCTAAAATGCAACAATTAGGAGAAAATCTTCGTCAATATCTTGAAAATCAACATGATTTGAATAAAATTGTAATAAAATTTGAAAAAATTATAAGCCAATGCATATAGAAAAACCAATTTTTATAATAGGAACAGGCCGAAGCGGAACAACAATGGTTCATGAAATTTTATGCAATCATCCAAATTTAACTTGGTTTTCGGTATTATTAAGTGTATTTCCCTCAAAAATTCGTTTAAACAAGCTTTACATGCAATTAATTGATTTACCGATAATTGGAACAATTTTAAAAAAATATATTATTCCAACAGAATCATATCAGTTTTGGGAAAATTATGCAAAAGGTTTTAGTAAACCATTTCGCGATTTAACAGAAAATGACCTAACAGTAAAGGTTAAAGAAACAATACCGAAAATTTTTAGTAAAACACTAACAAAAAAAAGAAATCGCTTACTTATAAAAATAACCGGCTGGCCAAGAATTGGTTATATTTTAAAAATATTTCCTGATGCTAAATTCATTCATATAAAAAGAGATTCGCGCGCTGTAACTAACTCATTTTTAAATGTTTACTTTTGGAAAGGTTGGGAAGGGCCAAATAATTGGCGATGGGGAAATTTAACCGAAGAACAGAAAGTAGAATGGGAAAAACACGATAAATCATTTGTAGCACTTGCCGCAATTAATTATAAAATTATGGATAATGCTATAAATAAGGCAGTTAACAAATTAAATCAAAATCAATTTCTTGAAATAAATTACGAAGATATTTGCGAAAATCCTGTACAAGAATTTAATAAAATGCTTGAATTTACTGAAATTAAAAAATCAAAACCATTTAATAAATTTATAAAAAAACAAAAAATCAGAAATACAAATTACAAATTGGAAAAAGAACTTACTGAAAATCAGAAGTTTATATTAAATGATGTTTTAAATAAAATTTAGATTTGGATATTCAGGAAAAACATAAATTTTTAATAATTGCACCACGCTTTCATACAAATTTGTACTATCGAGCTATTGCATTGCAAAACGATGGTAATAAAGTAAAAGTTTTGGTTTTATACAAAGGCAAGTCAGAATTCTACCAAAATATTGATATTGAAACTATTAGCTTATCTATTTTTAGCAAAATAGTTTTAAAAATCAGTTCATTCCTAAAAAAATCAAATTTAAAATCTGATTTTGAATTAAGAATTCAAAGTCCGCAATTAAAAATTATTAAAATTATTAAATCTTTTAATCCTGATTTTATTATTTTAAAAGCTTATCAAAACAATTTAGCACTTAAAACTTTAATTATATCTAAACTGCTTAATATTAAGGTTTTAATGCTAACACAAACTCCTTATACGCATATAAAAGGTTCAAAATTTCTTTTTAAATTAAATATCAAATTATTCAAATTTCTTGGCGTTCATTCATTTATAACTCCAATAAAATCAAATTATGAAGCTTTTAAAAATTTTGGAATCAAAAATGTATTTTACATTCCTTTTGTTTTTCCAAATCAAAATATTGATAACAAAAACTTAAATACAGATTACATTAAAATTCTATCTATCGGAAAATTTGTAAAACGAAAAAACCAAATTTTGTTATTAAAAACAGTAAATCAGCTTATAAAAAATAATTACAAAATTAAGCTTACATTTATAGGCGAAAAGTCTGATAATGAGTACTTTAATGAGATTAATGATTTTTTAAAAGAAAATAATATATCTAAATTTATAGAAATAAAAACTAATTTTGATTATCGGCAAACCCTTGAAGAATACAAAAGCCACGATTTATTTATTTTACCAAGCTTTAAAGAACCTGCTGCATATTCGCCTGTTGAAGCTTTAGCTTTTGGATTACCTGTTATTTGTTCTACCGAAAATGGAACAAAATGCTATATCGAAAACGGAAAAAACGGTTACATTTTTGAATCTAATAATTCAGAAGATTTAAAAGAAAAAATAATAAATTTAATTTCTGATAAAAATAAATTAATCGATTTTTCAAAAAATGCCTTAATTTCGGCAAAAGAAAATCATTCTTTAGAAAGTTTCAGTTCAAGAATTTATCAAATAACTCAAAATAAGCAAATTAACTAATGAATCATATAAAAACTACATCATTTCAATATGGAAATGATTATCAAAACAAACAAGTTGAAAAATACAAAAACAGAGAAACAAATCATTGGAAATATCGAATTGAAATTTTTAATACACTGTTAAACAATGTTTTACCAAATTTTGAAGGAAAACAGAAAAAAGATATAACTATTGTTGATATTGGTTGTTCAATAGGAACTTTTGCATTAGAAACTGCAAAAAACGGATTTAATGCTATTGGAATTGATTTTGATAATGACGCAATAAACATAGCAAAGCAACTAGCTGAAGAAGAGAACATTAAGGCTAAATTCATTTGTGGCGATATTTCTCAAAATATTGATTTTAACAATAAAATAGATATTGCTGTTTGTTTTGATATTTTCGAACATCTTCACGATGACGAAATTGGCGCATTTTTGCAATCAATAAAAAGCAGATTATCAGAAAATGGAGTTTTAATTTATCATACTTTTCCAACTCAATACGATTACTTGTTTTTTCAAAATAAATTAGTTCGATTTCCATTAATTTTATTCTCTTTTTTAGGAAAAAAAGCATTTTTAAACCTTACAAAAATATATGCTAAAAAAATAGACATTTTGTTAATTCTTTTTAAAGGCAAAACTCAAAAAGAAAGAATTAAAAATTTTGCACACTGTAATCCACTGACTAAAAGCAGATTAAAAAACATTTTAGAAAGAGCCGGATTTGAAAATAAAATAATTGAAGTTTCGCAATTATACGATTTCAATAAAAAAACACAGAAAATATTCAAAAAACATGAAGTCAGTTTCCGAAATTTATACGGAATTGCCTATCCAAAAAAATAAAAAATGAATTGGTTTTATAAAAATAGAGAAGAAAGAAGCAAATGGCTTGCAAAAAGATTTGAATCTGAAATATCAGACTCAAAAAACCTTTTAGATATTGGTTGTTATAATGCTGATTTAAAAAACTTTATCTCAAAAAACATAAATTACACAGGAATTGACATTGCCGGAAAACCTGATGTTTTTTTAAATCTTGATAAAATAGAAAAATTGCCTTTTAACGATAATAGTTTTGATACAATTGTTTGTGCCGATGTGCTTGAACATTTAGAAAACATTCATTTAATTTTTGATGAATTATGCAGAGTTTCAAATAAAAACATAATTATCACATTACCAAATGCTTACGCAAATATCCCGGATTTTTTTTTAGCTAAAAAATACTCTAAAAATATTGAAACTCAAAAGCAATTTGGTAAGCATATTAAATTTTACGGTTTACCTCTTGAAAAGCCTGATGACAGGCATCGTTGGTTTTTTTCTTTCTCCGAAGCAATTGATTTTATAAAATACAGAGCCCAAAAATTTAATTTTAAGGTTTCAATAATCGAAAGCGAACATAATCATTTAAATATCAAATCGTTAAAACTATTGATTTTAAAAATTTTAAGAAAAATAAATAAAAACCTTATTGATAGAAATATTATTATTCTTTTAAAAAAACAATAGCTATTTTGTTGATTTTCAAGAAAATAAATCTTCAACAAACAATTTTGTGTAGGGAATAAAACGAATAGTTGTATTTTTTATTTTTATTGTTTTATCCAAACTTAAATTTACAACATAAGCAATTTCAGGATTATATTTATCAATAAAACTTCTAAAAGCTCTGTCGATAGTTTCTTTTTTCAGTTTTTTGTATTTTACTTCAATGGGAATAACATCGGTAATTCTATCAACAACAAAATCCACTTCTGCTTTATCGGTTGTTCGCCAATATTTAATTTCCATGTTTCGTAAAACCTTATCTTTAAGTATATTATAAACAAAATTTTGAAATACAAAACCAAAATCCATTGAATTGCTTAACAAACCATACTTGCCTATTGTAAAATTCATTAATCCAATATCTGTAAAATAAATCATTGGCGATTTTCTTAATTCTTTTATCGAATTGTTAAAATAAGGCCTTATAGTTTTTATCGAATATGTTTTTTCTGCAAAATGTAAATACTTTTTAAGAGTTTGAACAGATGTGCTTGTATCATCAGCTATATTTGAAAAATTTATTAATTTGCCGGACATAATTGATAACATTCGAAAAATATCTTTAAAAAGTTCCGCATTATTTATGTTCAATAATCGTATTAAATCACGTTCAATATAACTGTTGTAAATTTCATTTATTAATTCTGTTTTTTCATTCACGTCTTTTTCTGTAACTATTCTCGGATATCCGCCATAATTCATAAATTCGATTAATAATTCATCTGTTTTTTCTTTTTCAAATTCAAAATATTTATCTAATCTGTCCGAATATTTATAATCGGTTTTATAATTTACAAATTCAGTAAAATTAACAGTATTCATTTCAAACACGCGTTTTCTGCCTGCAAGCGATTCTTGTATTTTTTCTTTCAGTTCGATACTTCCCGAACCCGAAACTATAAATTTATAAGGTAATTTTAAATCGTAAATGCCTTTTAAATACAAGCCTGCATCTTCTTTTCGCTGAATTTCATCAATAAAAACATATGCTTTATTATTACCAAATTCAAATTCAAGTTTATTAATTAATGATTCTTGAGTTTCAAGAAATTTTTTGTCTTTTTCAAAATCAAAATTTAAAAATATTGTATTCTCGCCTGCTTTTTCAAGATTTGTTCTTAATTTATGAAGAATTGTAGATTTTCCACATTGTCTGGTTCCACTTATTATTGTAATTTCTTTCTTAGATAAATGATTTAGTATTTTGCTGTATATATCTCTGTCAATTAAATATTCAGAATCCATAATAATATTTTTAATCAATTCATAACAAATTTACACAATTATCGGGTTATTTACAAATTTAACTTGTTTAATTATCGGGTTATTTACAATTTAAACTTTCTATATTATCGGGTTAATCATAAATTGCACTTTCGGAATTATCGGGTTAATGCAAATTATGCTTCTGAATTATCGAGTTAATCACAAACTATACTTTCGTAATTATCGGGTTAATCGCAAATCATACTTTCGGAATTATCGTGTTAAATGAAATCAAAGAGTAAAAATATCGTTTTAAACGCAATATTTTTAAAACTTGCAGAGATTATAAATATAAAAATCAATTTCGGCCTGAACAATTTTATTAATATCTTCGATTACCAATAAATTTAGTTTTTTGATAAAAAAATGAAACAAGCATGATAAAAATAATCATTAACACACACGAGAGATGATTATTTTTATCTTGCGGTTCCATCTGACAAATTAAAAACAATTAAAATACAAACAGATGAAAATTGCTGTAATTTATACAAATGAATTGCCAAATACTTATGCAAACAGCATAAATACTATAAAACATGCAAGTGCTTTTGCTGATTTGGGCAATGATGTTACTGTTTTTTATATTAATAAAAACAAAGAATCAAAAAATATAAATTTTCATGATTTTTATGATATTAATTCAAAAGTTAATTTTTATGCATTTAAAGAAAATTTTTTCTTTTCAATTAATAATTTATTTTTCCGAAAAATTTATTCGCTAATTGACTTAATTAGCAGACATACAATAAGATACATTTTCGACGCAGAAAAAAAAATTGCACAATATATTATCAATAATAAATTTGATTTTGTTTATGCTCGCAGTTTTAGAGCAAGTTATTATATTGCAAAATCAGAAATTCCTATTATAGTTGAAACACATTCGTCAAACACTAAAAATCCACAGTTAAAAAAACTATTAAACTTAAAAAACAATAATAATTTAAATATTTCAACAATTTCTGATATTCTAAAATCAAATTTTATAAAATCAGGAATACAGGAAAAAAAAATAATTGTACAAGAAGATGCTGTTGATATTGAGCGTTTTAACCAAATTACAGACAATAAAATTAAACTGCGCAAAGAATTAAATTTAGATTTAAACAAAAAAATAATTACATATTCCGGCTCTTTAAGAAAAGGAAAAGGAATAAAGTCAATTATCGAACTAGCAAAATTATTTAATAAAAATAAAGAGCTGATTTTTTTAATTGTTGGCGGACCTGAAAATTCAAAAATCCATTATAAAAATATCTGTGAAAAACATAAATTAAAAAATATTATTTTTACAGGATTTATTTATAATAAACTTATTATTAAGCACTTAAAAGCCTCAGACATTTTAATTATGCTTTACAGCAAAAATGAAAAAAAAATGGTTATGGATATAAATACAACATCGCCAATTAAGCTTTTTGAATATATGGCAGCAAAAAAACCAATTATCGTTTCGCAAATTCCTACAATCGAAAAAATTGTTGAAAATAATACTCATGTTTTAATGCAAAAACCTGACGATATTATTTCGGCAAAACAAAATATTGAAAAAATATTAAATGATGATAAATTGGCTGACAAATTATCGGAAAATGCTTATAAAAAAGCATATAATTATACATATAAAATTAGATGCAGAAACATTTTAAATTTTACCATAAATAACTAGTAATGAGCAATATAAATAAGTTCAAAATACAAGAATTGCAATATAACTTCCCATATCACTATTTGGTTGATTTTGAGAATTTTAAAAGTTTTAAAAATTTAAATTGGGGAATTGAATATTACGCGTACATTAACAAAGTAAAAGAGCTGATTTTAGATATAGATTACAAAAATCATTTAGATATTGGATGCGGCGACGGAAAATTAATTTCGATTATAAGCAAGTTGAATAAAGAAAAACAGCATTTTGGATATGATTTGTCAGAACCTGCAATTTTATTGGCAAAAGCACTAAATTTCAACAGAAAAAATGCAACTTTTGTAAATGGCGATTTTGCAGAAGCCGAATTTGAGTTTGATTTAATAACTTTAATCGAAGTGCTTGAACATATACCTGATGCGGAAATCGAAAATTTTGTTGAAAATATTTATAAAAAACTAAAACCGGGCGGAAAATTGATTGTGTCTTTACCTTCGATTAATGTTTTTCCGGTAAAAGCTAAACATTACAGGCATTATTCTTTAGAAATGATTAAAAATTCGTTTTCAAAATTTAAGTTTGAAAAAGCATATTTTTTAGTAAAAAAAGGTTTTATTTTTAAAGCAAATGCTATTTTTTCTACACTTTTCCCTTATTCAATAATGAATAAATTGCAATTAAAATTTGCTAAAAAAACGCTTTTTACTGCAAATCAAAATAATTGCAGACATATAATTTGTGAGTTTACAAAAGAAAATTAAGCTTTAATATTTCCAAATTTCAAATAGGTTTTTATCTATAAATTGCTGACAATCAAAAACATTATTTTTATATTTTTGTTTTAATTTTATTTTTAATTCTTCGTTTATTTTTTTTCGTGATGCTTTTTTTACCGTTATTTTTGAAATAATTTTGTAATATGCAGGTTCAATTTTTTTAGCCAGTTTTTCAGGAAAAAATAATTTAGCTGTTTTTATTACAAATCGTGTAAATTTTATAAAAAAGCTTTTTATATAAATATTTCTAACTTCTAAATTTGCGTTAACTTCCTTAAATTCAAAAATAAAACTATTATTTACACCTAAAAAATCTAAAATTTGTTTATAATATTTTAAATTATCTTTTTTATATTCTTCAAAAATCAAAATTTTAATATTTTCTTTCGGAAAACATTGTAAATATCTGTTAATCTACGATTTATAATCAATCCAATCGGTATAATGCAATTGTGATGGAAATCTAACATTACTTGGATATTTATTTAATTTTTTTCTTTCGGGTTCAAATTCCAATGCCTTTTTAAAGTCTAATATATTTTCTCTTACATTTCTAAGTAATTGAGAATGATACGAATACAAAAAACTTACTGGTTCTCGAATTATAATTATAATTTTTGCTTTTGTATTAAAATTATAAATATTTTCGGCTGCTTTTTTCGAAAAAAGATATTGTGTTGAAGCTTCGCCTGCAATTTTAAATTTATCTTTATTTTCAAACAGTTTTAAATACGATTTTTCATTTCTATATCTAAAATCTTCAAATTTACGTTTATGAAAATTATCGCTTTCTTCGATTAAATCAGCACAAAAATAATTTGGTTCTTTATCTTCTGACATAAAAATTTCGGGATGTTGCTTTAAAAAAAAATATAAAGCGCTTGTTCCTGCTTTGGGCATTCCAACAATAAAAAGATTTGGTTTCATTACTTATTTGAAAGTTTATATTTATAAATCTTTTTAAATTTAAAAACAAAAATTATATCCAATATTAAAAAATAAATAACAGAAGCTACAATAGCTCCAACTAACTCGAAATATGGAATTAGAATAAAATACAAAATTAAGTTAATTATTATTGAAAAAATTTTTATTTTAGATAAATCGGTTTCTTCTTCTAAATATATCATTCCTAATTGGTAAATAGTTGATATTGAGTAAAATGGAATTGTTATTAAATACAATTGAGCATAAAATATCGATTCAAAATACTTGTTAGAATACAAAAATGTAATTAGAAAAGGAAGTATAAAAAACATCAAAATTGAAACTAAAACTGATGATAAAGAGAAAATTGCAAGCAGTTTTTTAAAAATATCTTTAAAATAATTTTTAGATATTTTAAAAAGTTTTGGCATAATAACGCGGGTTGCAATTCCGTTTATTTGTCTTAAATACGAACTAATTCCAACTGCAATTGCATAAACGGCTAATTTTTCCGGACCAAGAAAAAACCCAATAATCAGTTTATCGATATAATCATAAGCTAAAGAAATAAATTTCAAAAAAGTAAGCTTGTAACCACTTGATTTCCAAACATTATCAATTTTATCATTTTCTATTTCTTTTAAGCTTAAAAAATAAAAAATAAAATTTAATGCTGAATTCACAATAAGATAAGTAATAAAAACAGGAAATATTGATTCAACGCCTAAGTAAATTACGCCAATTATTAATGATGACGATAAAATTACTCTTATAACTTCAAATTTTGAAAATTTATTGAATTTTTCTTTTCCCTGAAAAATAATTGGCCAAGAGCTAACAGAATAAAATAATGGAAATAGTAATGCAGAAGCTAATATACTGTAGCTCATCGCTTTACTGTCGAAATAAAAATACAACAATCCAATTAACAAAAGCAAAGGAATGCCTGTTAAACTCCAAATAAATCTAAGATTTACAGCTTTTTTATAAACTCCATGATTTCCTTTTGCAACAGCTCTTAATGCAGAAACGCTTAATCCTGGAGCTGAAAGAATTGATAAAATTGCTAAAATAGAAATTAGCAAATTATATTGTCCGTAGATTTCGAGAGTTGTAAATCTGGCAAAAAACACAGATATAGCAACTCCAAATGCAAGTTCAATAATTTTTGATAAACTGAGCCAAAACCCATTTTCAACATAATAAGGCAAATCAAATCCAAAGCGGTCGCCAATAATTTTTGAACTGTTGTATATTTTTCTTCGAATTTGTTTTAACATTATTTTATAACTTTTCTGCTTTATGTAATCTTTTTTTCCTAATCATATCAAAAATTATTAAAGCCAATGTAAAAATCATGAAAAATATTGAAACTATTGAGCTAACATAATAATATCCAGGCACATACTCTAATTTAAGTTCATGTTTTCCTTTTGATAAAATTATTCCGGTAAATCCAAAATTTACTCTCGAAAGTTTCCGTTTTTTACCGTTATCGGTTATTTTCCAGCCTTCATCAAATGGAATTGTCAAAAACAAAAGCTTTGTCTTTTTTAAATCTATTTCGCCAATAATTTTACTTTGTTCAAAATGCTTAATTTGTAATGTATCTTCCTTAAGTTTATCTGTATAGTTTTTATACAATTCAAAATTAAATTTTGATGAAGATGCAATTAAATTTGTATCTTTAATTGTAAGCTCTTTAAAATCAACACCTAACGAATCATAAAACATTTCTTTTTCAAAAACAAAAGCATTTAATAAAATTACTTGTTTCCTAAATTCTTTTAGTTTTTTAAAATCATCGGCAGTTATAAATTTTTCGTAAGTGTAACCAAAAGGCACAAAGTATCTGTTTTTCAACACTTTAACCTTGCCAAATGAATTTATACTATCAAAACCAAAATTCAAAAATTCAGGTTCGGCTTTATCGCTTAAATGATATTTAACATTTCCAAAAGTGTACATTAATGGTCGACCACGCAAACCAACAGACCATCTGGTTTGAGTTTCGTTTCCTTTTTCAATTATTCCGCTTTCTTCTAAAAAACGAATATAATTTAATTGATTAAAAGATGAATAACTTGCTGTGCCATAATAACTTTGGGCTTTTGCGCCATTAAGGCTTCCATGTTGTGCTATTCCGGAATAATAATCTTTTTCTATTCGATAAAAGCTTTTATCAATTGATTTTAAATATTTTACAGATGCTATCGTATTATCATTATATCCAAATTTAGTTTTATCATATTCATATTTTGAATAAGTTTTTCTTTTTCCGGCAGTATTGTACGAAAAAACTGAAAGTTCAAATATTACCAATAAAACAATTGATATTTTAGCTATTTTTTTAAAACTTTTTTTGCTTAATAAAATCAATAAACCGCTATACGTAATTATCAAAAAACTTACTAAAAGCCTGATATTCTTATCGATAGCATTTTCAGGTAAAGATTTGTATGGAAAATATAAAATTATTATAAGTGAAACTGCCGTTAAAACTAAAACAACAATATTTATTTTTTGATTTTTAATTATCTCTTTTAATGCAAAAACCGAAAATAATATTAAAATAAAAGGAATTATAAAATCTAAGCCAACTCTGTAATAATCACCCATATACAAATAAAAAGCATATCTTAGCTGAGGAATAAAAGCGATTAAAAGCCAAAACATTAAAAACGAAGCAAAAATTACTTTCTTTTTTAAATTTAAAAAGCTAAATACTTGTGGTATAAGCATTAATGAAATTATTCCGGCATAAAATGCAGGCGCTTCCAAATAATTATTCCATCCGTTAAAATTACTTCCGTTTCCTAAAATATCATTTGAGAAAAAACGTAATAATGAAGTTGCAAAATTTGAACTGTAATCAATTCCGGTATTAACTCCTGATGTTAAAACATCTGTGTATGAAGCACTTCCGCTAACTCGTGGACTAAAAAACATTTTGTAAAAACCACGAACAATATTTACAGAATTTATTGCTAAACCTAAAATTCCAAATCCAATCATTTTTGACAATAACAATCCAAACTCTTTGGGTTTATAGCCAAAAACAT
>JAFGWC010000045.1 GCA_016937695.1 Bacteroidales bacterium | reverse complement strand
GACAAACCAATTCCAATATAAAGCAGAAAACAATAACTATAAACTGGAAATTCAAATTCCTATTTCTGATAAATGGATTTGGAATAACAGCAAACAAGAATTTATTTATTCAGATTTTTAATAAAAAAATAAGTTTAACAAATGAGAAAATCAAATACAATTTTAATTATAATTTTAATTTCATTTACAACTGCATGTTTTAACAATTCGTCAAACCCTTTATATACTCAAGAAGAAACAGACAGTATTGAAAAATCAAATAAATTATTAAACTTATATTTAGATAGCGCATTTATAGAATTAAATAATTGGAAACACGCAGAAGCGATTCCATTTCTAGACAAATGCATTGATTTAAACCCAAATTGGCATTATTTATATAATTTAAGAGCTTGCTGTTATATGCATAAAAATTCTATAAACGATTCTTTAAATAATAGAATGGCTGTAAAAGATTTTTCAAAAGCAATATTTTTATATGATAAAATTTCAGATTATTACAATAATCGTGGTTGGTCTTATCAAATGCTTGAAAATTACGCATACGCGCTAAGTGATTTTAAATCAGCAGCTTCAATTTCGCCGGATTCTGTTTATTTACATAATAATATATTGCGAGTTCTTTTTTTAACACATAAAAATAAACTTGCATTAGAATTAGCCGACAGCTTAATTTTAAATTTCACTGATTGTGGTTACGCATATTACATAAGAGGACATTTAAAAAGAGATTACTTGCATAAATATATCGAAGGCAATAAAGATATTAAAAAAAGTAAAGAATTAGATTGGGAAAAAGGAGTAAAAATAATTTATTAAACCACTTATTATGAGGATTTTACTATTAATATTATGCTTCTTTATTTTTGAAAACAGTTTTTCACAGAAAGACACCATAATTAAAAATCAAAAACAAGATAGCATTTTGTTAGGAACAAAAGCTTGTTTTTCAAAATTTGACACAATTCAAAAAAGAGATGTTTATTGGTATGTTGATAAAATGCCAACTTTTGGCGATTCAATAAATGCTCTTAATTATTATATTGCTGAAAACCTTGAATATCCTGTTTATGCTGATATTGAAGGCAATATTTATATGAGGATTATTATTGAACCTGACGGACAAATTAGCTATATTAAAATTTTAAAAGGAATTGATCCGCTTCTTGACAGTTTTGCGCTTAAACTTATAAAAAATATGCCTGATTGGAAACCGGGCGAATGCAAAGGCATAAAAGTTCCGGTTTATATTACGATTCCGATAAGATATAAACTAAACTGAAATAAAATTTAGCTATTTTTGATTTTTTATAAACAAATCTGCTTTTAGTAAAATGAAAAAATATTTTTCAACTATTATTTTATTGATATTTAACAACTTAGCTGTTTTTTCTCAAACAAATATTTCCGGAAAAATTACTGATAAAGATACTAATGAAATTATCGGCGCTTTAATTAGCGAAATTAACTCTCAAAACAAAACATTTTCTGATTTAGAAGGAAATTTTAATCTAAGTGTTTCAGACTCATCTTTAATTAAAATTTCATTTGTTGGATATAAAGATACAATTATTAAAAGTGCTGATTTACAGGATATTGCAGTTATTTTACAACAAATAGAAATAGATGATAATGTTTTAATAATTGATGATTCACATAACGTAAACATCTATGCATTAGGTTATTATGCCGATTATAAATATATGCCTTACGGAATAAGTTTTGGATATTTCAGACCTCATCTTTTAAAAAAACTAAAATCGGCAATGATTAGCAGTTTTGTAAAAACTAATTTTGAAAACAATTATAATCTTAATCTTTATTTTTCATATTTTGATTTAATAAAACTTAGAAAATATTCGGCAAGCTTAGGTATTAATTATAATTATTCAAAAATAGAAATAAACACCATAAGTGCTGATATTGAAGATGTTAACCTGCTTTTAGGAAACACTTTTTATAAAAAATTCAATTTTTGGACAGGCGTTATTTTTCGAAAACAAAATTATGAAGTACAAAAATCAGAAATTGGATATTATTTTACCAGTAATTATTCTTTTTCAAAATTAAATAATGCAATATACTCAAGCATAAGTGTTTTTAATAACTATTACGAATATTCATTTACTTTTACTCAAGGTTTATCAAAAACAAGAAATAATTTAAGAAATATGTATATTCTCCTTAATTTTTCTCAATATAAATATTACAACGAACTGAATTTTGGATTAGATTATTCAATTAGCAGATAAAAATATTTCAAAATTACAAAATGAAAACAAACTTACTCCTATTTTTTATTCTACTTAATATTGTTCAAATAACACAAGCTCAAAAAACAACAATTTTAAAAGCAAAAGTTGATAAAACACTTATAAAATCAGGAAAATTTAAAAATTACTATCAATATAAACTTGGTGATTTTGATTTTTTGAATGGACGATTTGAAAATAATCTAAAATTTAAAATTAGAGACAATCTTAAAGACAGTATTGTTTTTAACTACAATAATTCACAATCAGAAGCAATGATTTTAAAACCCATTTTTTTTATAACCAATGATTTGAAAATAATTCTGATTATGATTGAAATTGCCGCTGAATACAGTTGGGGACAAGAGCTTGTGCTGATAAATAATGGAAAAATAACCAAACTTGCTTATCTTGATTATGCTGTAAATTTGGAAAATGGACTCTCAATTTCAGATTATTGTAAATTAAGTTTTGAAAACGGAAAAATTATTTTGACTTTTGAAAATGTACCAATAATTTATTGGCCTGAACAATCAAAAATAATAAATGGAAATGAATTGAAATTTATAATAAATAACGATAAAATAGAAAGAATAAAATAAAGCATATAAATAAATGAAACACAAGTTATTAGTGCTATTTGGCATATTAGATTTTTTAACAGTTATACAGATTTACGAATTACTGAAAAATATTTTTAATAAATTTTATTATTTGCCAATTATAAATACTATTGAAATTACAATAATAATTTCTTTACTTTTTTCAGGAACATTGTCTATTTTACAAAAAAAGAAAGCTCTGATAATTTATTATTTTCAATTTCCTTTTAAACTGGCTTTTATGATTCTTACTTTTGGATTTTTGCTTAAATTATCAATAATTCCACAAGAATCAATATTATTTAAAATAATTCTGTTTACAGTTTTTTTACTCGAATTTTTCAGACTTATTTATTCAATATTAATTCATAAAAAATATTACAAGTAATGAATATCCTTAAAATCAGCGGATTAACAATTATCGCTTTTTTAACTTTTAATTTCTCTTCCTTTAGTCAGGAAAATAATAAATCAGAAAACGATATAAAAACTGATTCATTGAAACAATTTTTAGAAAATTTTGAGCAAATTACTTTACCATTTGAATTTGAAGAAATTTACTACAAAAACGAAATTGATAATAATTGGATTAACTTTTTCTTTAAGGAAATTGAAGATTATGGCGAAAAATTTTATTGCAGCTATATATTTTACGAAAAAGAATATATCGGCTTAATTATTATTCGCAACTGGTGTCCGGGAATTGCAGGTGTAAATAACGATTTTGTTTTTCTTTTTACAATATCTTACAATGGTAAAATCATTGATAATGAAGAACTTGGCTGTTATTGCAATGATACAAATATGGGAAGTAATGATTATTTCGCTACAAATTTAGATGTTTTTATATTTGAGAATGAAATAAATATTTATGAAACAAACACTCATGCAACATTAATAATAGAAGAAGGCCAAGAACATTTTGAAAATAAAAATTATAAAACATATAATTATAATTTAAATTCTAAAGGCATAATTGATTATAAAAAAAATAATGAAAATTAAAATAATAATTTTTTTAATACTTTTTTTAATTACAGAATCATCTAATAGTCAGTCTGTTATAAAAGGTAGTGTTGAAATTTACAAATCCGAAAGAATTTCGCAAGGCGCAAGTGTTGATATTATTAATCGTGTAAACAAAAAAGGACAATTACTTAATGCTTATGTTAATTCTAATGGAAATTTTAAAATAGATACTATTTTAAATGGTTTAATTGACCTACAATTCAGTAATTCAGGTTGTTATAAAACAATAATAAAAAATATACTTTTAAATAATGATACAATTAAACTAAACAAAATACCGATTTTTGAAGCAAATTATGAAATAGAAGAATTCTATACAAAAAGATATTTTTTTGGATTAATAAAAGGAAAAGAAACACTTGGAAGATTGATTGAATTTAAAAACTCAAAATTCCCTGCAAACAATAAAATTTATTTAAAATGTAATACTTTTAGTATCGATTCTATTCTTTTTGAATTAAATCCGAAAACAGAAATAATTGAAATACAGCATTATAACATTAAAAACTGTAATTTTTAAATGGGAAAGTCAATAGATGAAAAATTAGAAATTTGGTCTGCAGAAATAAAACAATCTCAAGAAAAACACGATAAATTAAAAAGAAAATCAAAAATTATTTCACGCCTTGGACTTATTATCGCATTATTTGTGTTTTTCGGAGGATTTTTTTTGATAAAACCAATAAATGTCAAACTATTTATTTTTTTAATTTTAGCTTTTTTAATTATTACATCAATAGCCAATAGAATTTCAAATTTTTACCTTAAACACTATATTTTTTCTGCATATAATCCAAGAAGAGAATATTGGAATTTATTTATCGATAAATGTCTTGATTTTAAGCTTATAAAATCAATTCCGCCAATATCTGTAAAGAAAAAAAAGTTTAAACAAGAATATAATTTTTACGATAGAAAAGATTTAAATAATATCCTATTAAGTATTCATAATGAACAAATTACATTTTTATCTGAAAATGAAAAATATCAAACATATTTATTAAAAGACATTAAAGTTTTTAAAATTCATCATACATTAATAAAAGCAACAGAAGATGAACAAAAAATTTTTGTTTTAAATTTGATAATCACAAAAAAAAGTGGAATAAGAGAATCGTGCAACATAATAAATATAGATTACAGAATTGATAAACTTGAACAAATTTTAATGCACTTTTCAGAAAAAAACAACATTTATTTAAGCTTGCCAAAATATGAAAAACCTAATTTATTTAATCGCATTTTTAATACTGATTTCATGTGAAAACCACAAAAGCAATAATGTTGATAATCATGATGTTAACAAACAAAAAGCAAATAAAAATGTTGAACTATTAATTCCTGATGAAATAAATAATAAAATAGACAAAACTGTTGTTTTTGCAATTGCTAATATTGGACTTTGGGATGGCGATTACATCGGAAATACTTTATATGTTCTGTATAAAAACAAAAAAGTAAAACGTATAAGTAATAACAAATTACCGGAAAATGGAAGCTTATTTTGCACCGAATTGCAAAATTATTTCGATGTTGATAGTATAAAATATAATACTTTTATCAATTATCTTTTAAATTTATCTGATACAATAAACACATTTGAATATAAAATGCCAGAAGACTTAGATGTATCTGGAGGCTCAATGAATTATGTTTATATAAATGTTGAAAAACCAGGCTTTTGGATTAGTTTTGAACCGGAATCTTCAGTTTTATTATCTAAAATAGAGACGAGTTTTGATAATCAATTTAAATAATACTAGTTTATAAATTACAACATAATTTTAATTGAATATCAAGCATTTACTAAAAAAACCAAATGAAAAACATTTTAATTTATTTTGCCAGATTTCTATTTTTTGCAATACTTGGCTTTTTATCATATCAATTTTTTATGCAAATATCAGTTAATCAACTAATTGCAAGAAAAATTGAAACAGTTTTCTTAAAATTAAGCGGCCAATTTGAACAAAGATTTATGTTTGCTTTAATAATCGGAATAATTCCGGTTTTATATTTAATTGTAAAAAAATCGACAAAAATAAAATCGAATTTTCAAATGCTATTTGTTTATTTAAACATCATTATTTTTGGAATAATTTTTTGGCAATTCAGAATTTATTCTGTTATTTATATTGCATCAGATTGTATTAATACAACACTGGTAATCAGCAGATTAAACCTAAACTTTTGGATTTTTATTGGATTAATAATTGGTACAATTACAAGTATCTTTATTTTAATATTTATAAATAAAAACAAAACCTAACATGAAAACAAAAATCATAAACTTACTGTTTGTTTTTCTTATTTTAACATTATCGTGTAACAATTCATCTCAAGAAAATACAAACGTTGAAAATAGTGAACAGCAAAATGAAGAACAAACACCTGTTGAAGACCAAGAACTAATTCAAGAAATAGTTAATAATAACGAAACCGATTTTATTAATATTTTTACTGATTTTGAAAATTTGCCAACATCAGCGGATTTTAAAAAATTTTCGTATAATATTGAGCAAAAAAAGGACTTTTGGCAATTTTCTAGCTTTATTAAAGGACAAATATTTACTGATGCTTCAGATTATGATACTTATTATCAGCCAATTGGTAAATATAAATTTAATAAAACAGATTATTTATTATTTGTGGCTGAGCAACAAGAAGATACTACAATTATAAGTACTTTGGTTTGGTATAAATTGGTAGATGGCGATAAACGACAACGATTTTCAAGAGGAATGTCTATTTTAAAGCAATTTCCAAACAACAAATCAACTGATTTTCAGTTTGTTAACAATAATATTGAAACTGTAATTGTATATAAAGATACAGAAAAAAAACAGCCAATTACATTTGAATATTATCAAGGCAGATTTTACAATTTAAATAATCTAGTTAAAATAACAGATAAAACTAAAGTTCTGAATTACAGTTTTATAGAGTTCTGCAGTCTTTTTCCAAAAATTGATAATGACTGGAAATCGGAAAAACAAATTAATCTTTTAAAGAACAAATCAAAAAATGATGAGTTTTCGATTTTTGTGCATAAAAAAACAACTTTAGGTGCTGCTTATGTTTCTGAACCAATTAGTTTTGAAGCAAGATATTATCCTTTAGGTTATAGACAAATTAACGATTCACTACATTTATTAATATTATTAAATAAAGCTCCTGATTTTAAAGAAAGAGAATTAAAATTGGTTCTATTAAAAGATTTTGAAAACATTATTGAATCAAGATATATATCTAGTAATCAGTATTATAATCCAAAAATAGAATTTAATAATAATGTTTTATCTTTTAGTGTAAATAATGCTGATAAAAATTATAATGCTAAATTATTGTTGTCAGAAAATGGTTTTCTTATAGAGAAAAACAGTTTTGATAAATATTTTAAGAAACAATTAAAATTTCCATATACTTCAGACAACAAATTACTTAACTTAAAATCTAAACAGCAAATCCCATTTGTAGATATTTTGGGTATTAATGATTTTTATGTCGATTCGGATGTTGATTTTATTGGTAAACTTGAAACAAATCGTTTTTATATTCTTTTATTTTATCAAGGTTATGAAATAACTAGCGGTTTTCATGCATTTTCGGCTGATGCTTTTGCTTATTTATTAGACAAATCAAACTTAAAAATAACAGATAAAATTGGCGCATATGGCTATTTTTCTGATGCTGGTGAAGAAAGTAGCTCGATATTGTATTCGGATAAATTTTACAAGCAAGATATAACAGAAGAAAAGGCATTTAACAAAAAACCTATGGACAGTGAAATAACAAAATATTTGACAAATTATGGTTTTTTCGAGAATGATGTTGTTACAAAAAGGCAATATCAATCAAGTTTTAAATACGAAAAAAGCTTTTTAGAACTTATTCCTGAAATTCAGTTTCCTTTTGAATACAAACCCATTGAAAATGAAAAAGCAAAAAGCGAATTAACAGATTTAAACAAATATTTTTCGAATGTAATTGATAGTTTGAAATTTATTAATGAAAATGCAGAAAACTATTTACCAATATATTTAGTTAAAGGTAAAATTAAATTAAGCGACACAACAAGCTTAATAGTTTGGCAAACTTGGATTAAAGAAACAAGAAAAAATGAATATGCAGATTTAAGACCAATTCTTGAAGCTGCTATTTATAATATAAAATCTCAAAACTTTATTGCAATAAAAGAAATTCCTTTCGAGGAAAAAATAAATCAAAACACTATAAATCAGGCATTTAATCTTAACAAATAAAATAAATATCAAACATGAAATACACACTAAATATTTTCACACTTACATTATTAAGTTTTTTGTTTTTTAATTCTTGTACAAATGATGATAACAATAATAACAATAATGAAGATCCGAATTCAGAAGCATTTAAAGAACTTTATGAAAAACTTGATAGGATAGAGAAAAAAAACAATGAAACAGTTAAATCTATTGAAGAAGATAAAGTAAAAATGGAAGATTGCAGGCATACCGATAATTATGAAAACTGCACAGAAACATACATTTCATACGATGAAGTTGCTGATAGTGTGAAAGAAGCTTATAATGTTGTTATTAAATTTTTGACATGGTATAATAAAAATTATAAAAAATTAGATCAAGACAAATTAGTAACATATTCTGATTCATGCAAATACTACATTGCAGATAAAAAGCATGCAGATTTTTATATAAAAACTATTGAAAGCACAAATTTAGTTTCTGAAGGTTTTATTAACAGCTTAAAAAAAGAGTTTAAAAACTTTGGAGATTATTTTGAGAAAGAAAAATTGGACAAAGACACTGACGGGCCAATTGGCTATGAAGCAGATATAATCTACAATAGCCAGGATTCGCCTTATTATGACGATTTTAGTTCATCAAAATTAACCGATTTTACATTGTACAAAGATAAAATAGCAGTAAGCGGCTATCCTGCTTCTTACGTAACTTTAGTTAAAAACAAACAAGGAAATTGGCTTATTGAAGATTTATAATTTATCAACAATTTTTATTGTAATAATTAAAAAACAAACTAATGAAACCCTCATTGAGGGATTTTATAAGAAATTAAATAACAGCACAAAAGGGAGTTGTTAAATTTCAACAAATAACTAAAATTTAAGCAAATGAAATCACTTTTAACAATATTATTTCTATCAATTTCATTAAACATTTTTTCGCAATCAGAAATTATGGATTCTATTGCAAAAATCAGAAAAAACAACACACCGGAATTAGCAGAAAACTTTTGTACAGAAGGTTTTTGGAATGCTGTAACTGATGGAGGAATAATTGCATTTAAGCGAATTTGTAAAATGCCTGACATTGCTCAATTTAAATTAAATGATGAACAAACAAAAGGCAATCGCTCTGTATTAACTGTTTATTATTTAGTAAATAGTGAGCCTAGAGATTTGGTTTATATCTATATGGTAAAAGAATCAGACAAATGGCTAATGGATGGTTTTAATGAAACAAAATCTTTAATAAATTATTTTTTTGATGGATATTATAGCGGACACTTTTCACCGGAAGATTTACCGGAAGATCCTGATTTAGCAGATTTTGGAACAAAATTGGCTCTTTACAGCAGAGATGAAGAAAATCTGATTAAACTTTTGGACGAAAAAATGGAACCAGGTTCTACTTTAGATTTTTTTAAGCAATTAAGTGATACAAATTTTGAAAATTTCACTTATGATATTTGCGGCTACGATGAAAAATTCAACAGAGGATATATACATTATAAAGGAAAAAGCAAAACAGAAGACGACTATTATGCTCGTGCAACTATTTATATTTTAATTGCAGAAAGCGGAAAAATTAAAATATTAGATCAAGATTATTCGATTCCTAGTACAGACAGTTTTATATATAGCTTTACATTAGAATAAAATCTTTACTTAAATGAAACTATGTATTTTATTAATATTCAGCATTTTAACAATTTACACAAATGCGCAAAATGTTTATATTCCGGATACTCTTTTTTTACAATCTTTAATAAATAAAGGCGTTGATAAAAACAAAGACGGCAAAATACAACAATCAGAAGCTGAGGCTGTTACTAAAATTTTTGTTTTATCGAAACGCTTTGGTAATTATAATGAAAAAATTAAAACCCTTACCGGAATTGAAGCATTTAAAAATCTACGATCTCTTGAATGTAGATATTGCAGTATAAAAAGCATAGATTTAAGCTCAAATACAGAATTAAATGAAATAAATTGCAGTGAAAATAATATTGAAGAAATAGAGCTTGGAAATCTTCAAAAATTAGAAAATATAAGGCTGACTTACAACAAATTAAAAACAATTGATGTAAGTAAAAATAAATACTTAAAACGGCTTAATTTATGGAAAAATAAGTTTGATTCTATTGATGTAAGTAAAAATAAATTCTTAATTGAATTAACATGCAGTTATAATTCAATTAAGGAAATAAATATTAGTAAAAATACTGAATTAAGAAGTTTATCATGCGATAGTAATAAAATTACAAATCTGGATTTAAGCAAAAACCCTAATTTAGGATATTTAAGCTGCAACGACAACCAAATTTCTGAGATTGATGTAAGTAAAAACATAAATTTAGGAGTTTTTCATATTGGTGGAAATAAACTTTCAAAATTAGATGTAAGTCAAAATCCTTTTTTAACTCATTTTATTTTTTGGAAAAATCAAATAAAATCTATCAATCTTAGAAATAATCCTAATCTTAAATATTTGTTTTGTAGAAATAATCATTTGACTGATATAAGTTGTCATAATAATCCTGATTTAATTGAAGTCGATTGCAGTAAAAACTATTTAACAAGTTTAGGTTTATATAAAAACAGCAAATTAAAAAAACTATATTGCAGCGATAATTATCTGTCAACCATCAACTTAAGCGATTGCGAAGAATTACATGAATTAGCTTGTATTGAAAATTTATTAACTGAATTAGATTTAAGTAAAAACAAAAATCTAAAAAGACTTTATTGCTATAGAAATAAAAACCTGAAAGAAATTTGCATAACAGAAAAATTACTAAAAGAAGCTAAATTTGCTGATGAATGGGATAATTCAGGCATTAGTAAAGATGATTATACTGTTTTAAAAACTGATTGTGAGTAAACTAATGTAAGTCAAGCAAGACCTGTCAGGTTTCTCTTTTAAACCTATTAAAATCTCACATGTTTTGAGCAGTTTGCGAACAAAACCTGATAGGTCTATAAGTTATTGTAAATAGTGTTCTTTTAGCTGATTTTTTTTAGCCTTTTGCACAAAATACTTTTTTGCATTCAAAAATCTTCATTTCGCTAATTACAAAAAAACATAAATCGCTGTTTAGCAGCTATTTACATCGTCCAGCTATTCAATGTTAATTTTGTTTACTCCCAATCCATTTCACCAAATAATTCTTCAATTTCAGCTTTTGCATCAATAACTTTTAAATCATCGTTTGTTGAAAACACTAATTCTAAATTAGGATATGTAAGACAAGTAGCATTTCTTTCGTTAGACCAATAAAAATAATTATCGGCAAAAGTTTTTACACTAAACCACAATATTGGCAAATTATACTCTGTTTCAGAATCAAGTCTAACTGCTTTATGTAATTTACCTGTTTTTTTGCTGATATACTTACAATAAACTCTTTACGCTTTGAATAATAATCATTATACGTAAGAATAAATGAATAATAGCCTTTATGGTAAAATATTGGTTTTAATCTATATGATTCAGAATCAAACATTTTACCGGAAAAAGAAATATTATTTGAATCAAGATCAAAAACTGCAAATTTATAATACCATGATACTTCATCTTTTCTTTTTGCTAAAACCATAGGAATGTATTGATAATTTGCACTTTGAATACCAAATATTTCTTTATTAGTTGTCCATAATATATCATAAACAAATTTATTACAATGGAAACTATCTGGAAAGTGAAATTTTTTACTTTCTTCGTTTTTAAATAATTCAACTTGCTCTATATAAGAACTTTTCTCTGTATATACGGAATAAATCAGCCTATTTTTATATGTAAATGATGGTTTGTCTTTTGCTATAAAAAAATCAGCATTATCTATAAGTTCAGGTATTTTTTTTATTGGCCTGAAAATAGAATCATATGCAAAAATTTTATTTCCTTGTTCATATACAAGCAAACTATCGCCAAATGTAAACACCTCACCATAATATTTATTTTCTATTAAATTAAATTTATCTCCTGATTTTTTATCTATAACAAAAAGATTTTTTCTCATTGGAACAATAATTTTGTTTTCTAACAATTTTGGTTGATCATTAAAATCGTAATTATATAATTCAGTTTTCCAATTTATACTTCCTTTTTCTATATTTATAGAACTAACTACTGATGATGTAAGTCCCAATGTGTCAGGTATATTTTCAGAAAAGACATAAAAATTTTCTTTATCTTTTAAAATTTTACATCTATTCGAATGCCTTTCTACTGAATCCAAAGCTATATCCAATATTTTTTCACCGGTTTTACAATTAAATGTTTCAACACCTCTTTCCTGTAAATTCAAACTTGTGCTAGAATTTCCCATATAAACCATTGCAAGAATGCTATCTTTTAAAACAATTCTATAATCAGCACCTTCATATGAAGGCCTGGCCGATGATGTCCAAATTTCTTCTTTAGTTTCAACATTTATTAGTTTCATTGCAGCCGGTTTACTTTTTGAAAAATGTTCTTTTTCGCGTAAAGCCTTATAAATCAATAAAATTTCTTGTTTTTTGCCATCTCCATTAAAATCATCCATATATGCTTCGGAAATGTGATCCCACTTTTTATCTGAAAAACTAATATTTGAAAAAAAATCAAAATCGAATAATTTACTTCCTAAAACTATAATTATAGCCAATAATAATGTAATAATCAGCACTTTAGAAAAAGGCACTATATTTTTCATAATTTTTTTATCTAATTTCAATAGTTTCTACTACTCTTCCTTTGTTATTTAATTTTTTTAATTTTATACTTCCTACTTTGTAGCTTTTATTATCTTCTCGCCAATATAAATCTGTTTCATAAATATTAAATTTATCAGATATAAATTCAATACTCAAATGATATTCTATTCTTTTATCGCCTTCTTTCCTTGATTTTGCATAATTAATTTCAATATTATGATTAGGCGTATAATAGCCATATTTCTCATAAAAATGTACTTTACTGCTATCGTTATTCCAATGATGACTTTTATGATAAATCACTCTACATAGGCTATCATATTTAGCAACAGATATATAGCCATGCCGAGGCGATAAATTCATCGATTTATTATAATAATAACGATTGCTATCAGAATCGTAATAATTTCTATCAATATCTACACTTAAAAGTTTTTGTTTTTCTAAAAAATAATAGTGTTTTGAACTCTTTTCTTTATTTTTATTTTTTATAATAATTGTACTGTCCTTAAGCACTCTTTCTCCAATTGAATCAATACCATATTCCATTGAAATAGAAACGCTGTCATTTAACTGATAATCAGTGGTATAGCTAATCACAACAAGCTCATTATCATTGTTCTTTTTTAATGTAGTTTTTGTTGTTTTATCGCCTAAATATTCATAATTTTTTTCAGAATAAAACTCCCATTTATCTTTTGAATAATCACCACTAAATTCTTGTATTTTAAGCAGTTTACCATCTTTTTTATCTTTTATTTTAATTGTTTTTTCATCTCTAGAATTTGGCTTTGTATTAATGATTGTCTCAATTTTTCCATTATCAGAATAAAAGTAATTATCTATATATCCTAAAGAATTTTTTTGCATTATAAAATCGCCTGCTTCATTTCTAAAAAAGCTATCGCAATCTGTTATTTGCCAGCTTTTATTATAAGGATAATAATCTTCTGATACAGATACTGAAAAATTTCGAGTTGTATCTTTTAAGTAATAATAACGACTATATATTTCCCAATTGTTTGAATTTGAATTCCACTTATAATTATAATGAGTCTTGTTTTCTTTAATCAACGAGTCGTAAATAGTGCTGTCTTTAGATACATATTTAAAATCAGCCATTGAATTAATATTAATTTTTAAGCTATCGTTTTGTGTTAAAAATAAAAACATTTCTTCAGGAAGCATTTTTTTAAGAGAATCTAACTTTTCTTTTGTTATTTCTTTTTCTTGCGATATTCCAAATGGTTTGTCAGCAACAAAATAGTAAAGTATTATAACTATAAAAATTGCAATTATTGCTATTATTAATTTTTGTGGATATTTTTTGTTTTGCATAATTCTATTTATATAAAAATCATCGTCTATTATTATTCCCTCTTCATTTCACCATATAACTCTTCAATTTCAGCTTTTGCATAAATAACTTTCAAATTATAAAAAAGCCCTGTTTAAGCTAAATAAAATAACTTTAAAACAGGGCTAAATTTAATTCATTTTTTATTAGTCTTTTATCCGAATAAACATTGATACATATTTCTCGCCTGCTTTAGGATAATCAAAATTTAAAGAAAAAAGTTTAATTCCAGAATATGGATATATTCCTACAAAACTAACATTATCTTTTGTTGTTTTAATTACTTTTATATACGATTCTTCAAGAATAAATTCACATTTAACAGTTGAACCTTTAACAAACGGCAATCCTGATTCTAAAACCATTTCTTTTTTATATACGCTATTTGGAAAATTAGAAACAGCAACATCGAGTTCATTAACAGCATCTAAAGAAACACCACTTTCAGCAATAATTTTTTCAATATCAGCTTTTGTTACTTGAGCAAATGCTACATTTATAAAAGCAAAAATCGCAAACACACCTAATAATAATTTTTTCATCATATATTTTTTTAAATTAATAATTTACAAAAATCAGTATAAAATATCATTATAAAAAAACTAAAATCCTGTTTAGAAACATTAGCAATATAACCCATTTTTTTCTATAACATTTGAACTTATTAATTTTCATATTACTTTCGCATTTATAAAAATGTTCTTTTTGAAAATATTTTAGCACCACTTTAATTTAAAGTTATTTACATCATGAAAAAACAATTATTCTTTATTATAATCTATATTTTTATTTATACATCAAGTTTCAGTCAAACAAATAATATTACTGATATTAAAAATGCGAAACAATATACTTTTGACGGTTTTAAAATAGGCGACAACTTTGGCAAAATGATGGATAAATATCCATACAATCAATTTTGCGATCAAGATCCAATTGACAATAAAACAAGAAGATTCATGTGCTATGCGCCTGTTGAGCATGGAGGTCGTGCTTTTCCCGATCAAACTACTGTAGTTTTATATCTTAAATATGCGCAAGATAATTTCAACACTCATATTGAGTACAAACAACCAATTGAAGCTTTCGCATATCTGTACGGATATTATTTTAACAATAAAACTGATTTTTCGCTAAAACCAAGCGACGATTTAAATTTGGCTAAAAAACAATTCGGCGAAGAAATAAAGACTTTCGATATTACAAGTCCTGAAAATCCTTATGATGAAGACAGTCAGGAATATACGCTTAAAGTTTACCAATTTAATGGTGATATTTATATTATTGCTGATGAAGACAAAATAATCGGGTTTGTTTTAGGTGAAATGCCTTCAGATCCGTATAACGAACAATGGCTAGCTTTAATGCAAATGTATAGTCGCTATACTCCAAAAGATTAAAAATATTTCAAGAAACATTTCTTACAAATATTAACATAAAAATAGAATTAATGAATAGATTAATATTCGTTTTAATCAGCATTATTGCAATATCAATAAGTGTTCAGGCTCAAATAAATACTCTAAAATATAGTGATGTAGATTCTCTTTTTAGCAGTAATTCTATGGTTAATAATATGAAAGCCTTAAACCTTTTAAAAAGTAAATACATTAGCGATACCATAAAATCAGATTATTGGATAAAATATTCTTTGGCTTGTTATAATTCCTATAAATATACAGAAGCTTTTAATAGCATTGATAAAGCAATTTATATTGATAATAAAAACTCGCATGCATATTTTGAAAAAGCCAAGCTAATAATGGATATTAAAAATAATATATCCGAAGCAATTAATTTATTGAATATTGCAATTAAATACAACAAAAACGGAGAATTCTATTTTTATCGAGGCATATATCATCAAATGAGTGATAGCATATCAAAAGCAATATCTGACTATGACAATGCAGCTCAATTAGATTTTGAGCACCAAGGATTATTTAGAAATTACTCAATTCTTCTGTTAAAATCAGATTTACCTGAAAAGGCATTAGTATATATAAACAAGGGAATTGAATTAAACACTGAAATACCTGACAATTACAAAACTAGGGGCGAAATTTACACTTTATTAGTTGAGCCCGAAAAAGCTTGTGCTGATTTCGAAAAAGCAAGATTAAAAGGTTATCGTAAGTCAATTGATTTTGCAGAAATTATTTGCTCAACTAATTATAGTAAAAATAAATTTTCATCAACAGGACAAATTTTACTAAAGTTAGAAAAATATAATTTTGCAATAAAAGCATTTGATAAGGCGATTGAACTAGAAAAGGACTCATCAAGACATTATTTAAACAGAGGCTTTTGTTTTTTTAAGCTTGGCAATTATAAAAACGCCGAGCAAGATTATTTAAAAGCATTAGCTCTTCCTGAGTCTTCAACAGATATGCTTTATGATAATTTAAGCTTGTTATATTTTGAACAGAATAATTTTGAAAAATCATTAGAATACTCAGCAAAAAGAATTAAAATAAATCCCGGTAATTTTGTTGCTTATATCGACAGAGGATTATCTTATAGAAAATTAAAAAAATATAAACAAGCTGAGAAAGACTTCGATACTTCTTTAAAAATTAAACCCGATTTTTTCAGGGCATTAGGTTATAGGGCATTTTTATTTTTAGAGCTGAGGCAGTATCAGAAATCATATGATGATGCAAGTAGAGCAATAAAAATAAATCCTGAATACGGATATGCATCTCTCGTATTAGCTCAGGCAAAACAAATGCTT
>JAFGWC010000010.1 GCA_016937695.1 Bacteroidales bacterium | reverse complement strand
ATTTGATACTCATGGTTCAAATTATGGACGTGAACTATTAATATTACCAATTGATAAACATAGAATTACCCAAGCAACAAACCAATATGAATTAACAAGTAATAATGAAATCTACGGTTGGGAATATAGCGAAAGCGAAGGACGAGCATGGTATGGAAAAATACATGATTATGTAATGTCCTTTTTGATATATAAAACTGAATTAGAAAGCGAAGAAATTAATCAAAACGGGAATATTATAAATATTTTCAGACCCAATAAACCCTTACTTTTTTTAAAACAAGAGCATACAATTATTTTTGATAAATTGCATAAGTTTAATTTCAAAGAAACAGATATAGATTTTTATAAAAAAAATGGAATTGACGATAAAACAGCAATTGAATATGCAAAGAGTGTAGCAGCGTTGATGATTTTAGACGAGTTTCAATCTAAAATTGAATGCAAAAGCATTGGATTTGATAAAAAATCTGATATGCATGAAATTTTCCACCAATGGATTAAGGAAAAGAATTGGAAAGGATTAAATAAAATCTCAAATACGAGAAGTTTATTCAGAAAATACAAAGAATTTTCAGACTTAAAGCAACACGATAGAGAAAAGGCTTTGTCATTATTTTTTGAACGAAAAAAAGGAAATAAAAACAGTCAAAAATTTACTGATAGACATTTTGAGATTTTAAAAAAGTATCTTTACAAAGAAACTGTTAAAGATTTCTACAAACAATTTATAAGTGAATGTAAAACGGTACAATTGGAAATTGTTTCTTATGCTACTGTATCGAACTATTATAAAACGGAAAAAGAGAAATATATTGAATATAATAAAATTACATCAATAGAAAACTTACATTCTAAATACGTTCAATTAAGTGATTTTGACTTTTTTAATTCACAATTTGAAAACAATAAGAAAACAGCCACACATTTAATGAATTCCGCCGCCGCACTTTCATTAATTTCGTCAGATACATTAAAATATGAAATTAGTCAAATTAACTATAAAACAAAGGACGAATTTTTAAACGAATTTATTGATTGGTTGCAAAACAAAAATTGGATAGGTTTAAACAAAATTTCCAATGTATCGGTATTAAGGCGTAAATCGACTGAATTTAATAATGCTTTGAAGCAATCACGAGAAAATGCTCTACAAACATTGCTAAACAATAGAAAAGGAAATAAAAACAGTCAGAAATTTCAAGATAGTCATTTTACGGTATTACAAAAAATTGTGGAAAGCAATACATTTTCTACAAAGATTGACTATTACAGAAAATTTGTAGATGAGTGCAAAGAAAACGAAATTGAAATTGTAAGCGAACAATGTTTTGTTTCGTATCTTAATGAAAATGAAAAATTTAAAACAAAACAAAATTTTATTCGTCAGTATAAAGTCCCAAAAACCTTGCAATTAACTGATGAACAATTGGAAATTCTTAAATACGACGACAATTTAAAAATAAATGCTGTTGCGGGTTCGGGAAAAACAACTACGCTAATTGAATACGCAAAATCAAGAAATCCGAACTCAAAAATACTTTACCTTGCTTTTAATAAATCTGTAAAAAATGAAGCACAACAAAAATTTAAGTCATTCAAATTAAATAATGTAGAAATATTAACGGCTCATTCATTGGCATACAGAAATGTTATTGAAAATCATAAATTTTCTGATTTACAAGCCGAATTAAATCCATTTGAAATAATCAATGTGCTTGATATTAAACGTGAAGACAAAAAAGAAAGTTTGGTTTTGTCTTCCCACGTAAAAAAATTCTTTGAATATTTTTGCAATAATTCAATAAAAGAGTTAAATGACTTAAACTATTTAGACGTTGTATATGACGAAGATGCAAGGGATTTTGTAAAAATAAATCTTAATGATATTTACAAATACACAGATTTGCTTTTTCAAAAAATGGATAATAAAGACATAAGATTTACACATGATTACTATTTAAAAAAATTTCAACTAAAATCGCCAGTTTTAAATTACGATTACATCTTTTTTGACGAAGGACAAGACGCTTCACCTGTAATGCTTGACGTTTTTATGAAACAAAGTGCAAAAAAGATAATTG
The DNA here is from genome assembly GCA_016937695.1 of Bacteroidales bacterium. Taxonomy (GTDB): domain Bacteria; phylum Bacteroidota; class Bacteroidia; order Bacteroidales; family NBLH01; genus NBLH01. Next base: position 478 of record JAFGWC010000010.1, on the reverse strand, counting down.
TAGGTGATACAAATCAACAAATATATGCGTGGCGATACGCAGTAAATTCACTTGATAGAGTTGATTATAAATCATTTAACTTAACTCAAAGTTTTAGATTTGACAATGAGATTGCAAATCTCGCAATGAAAATTATTTCACTAAAACAACTTATAAATGGAAATCATAAAGCACAGATTTATGGTATTGGTAACGGAACAAAATTAAAATCAAAAGCGACATTAGCAAGGACAAATTACAAACTTTTGGAAATTGCTATTAACCAAATATTTGAAGAACAAACAGTAAAATCAGTGTATTTTGAAGGTCATATTTCGTCATATAAATATGCGACACGAAATTCTATTCTCTTTGATGTTATTTCGCTGTATTACAATAAAAAGGAAAAAATTAGAGATGCTTTAATCAAAGAAATGAATAACTTCAAAGATTTGATTAAATACGCAAAAAGAACAGAAGATAACGAATTGAGTATGAT
>JAFGWC010000044.1 GCA_016937695.1 Bacteroidales bacterium | reverse complement strand
GAATTAGATTTTTTAAAATATGATGCTTTAGTATTGTTTAATCGTTTCTACAATCCGGATATTGATATAAATGAACTTACAATGAAAAGTGGAAATCCACTTTCAACTAATACTGATTATTCAGAAGTTTTAAGATGGGTAGGCTTAATGAGTGAAGAAATTAATTTAGATTTATGCGCTAATACAGGAATTCATGATGGTGAAACCCTAATTAAAATGATATTAGCTGGTGCATCTGCTGTTGAAATTTGCTCTGTTTTAATTGGAAATGGCTTAGATTCAGTAAATTTAATGTTAGAAAAACTAAATAATTGGATGGAAAACAAACATTATAATGCAATTGAAGAATTCAAAGGTATCTTAGCTCAAGAAAAAATGAGTGATCCCACAATATGGGAAAGAACACAATATATTAAATCTTTACATATTTAGGAGCAAAAAATGGATTTTGAATCATATAGTGATATTGCTCCATTAACAGGAGAAGCTGCATTAAAAGGTGTTCAATTATTAAAAGACAATCCAAATTATATTCAACAATTATTTGGAATTCTTTTAGATAATAAATCTGAAGATTTTAAACTTCAAATTTATAATAAAACAAAAGAAATACTTGTAGCTTTAGAAAAAGTAAAAAATTATGATGACTTTCAAAAATATATAACATCAGGTTATTTCATTCCTCAAATTCTAGAAAGGTCAGTTTCTGAGTTAACTTTTTCTGGTATGGAAAATTTAAATGATAATGACGCTTATTTATTTTTTTCTAATCATAGAGATATTGTTTTAGATTGTGCATTCTTAGATTATGTATTACTAGGAAATAACAAACAATTATGTGAAATGGCCTTTGGTGATAATTTAATGACTAGTAAAGCAGTAGAAACTTTATTTAGATTAAATGGTGGAATAGTTGTAAAAAGAACTTTACCTATGAGAGATAAATACAAAGAATCTATTCGTTTAAGTAAATATTTTTGCGAGACAATTCTAGAAAGGGATAAAAGTATATGGGTTGCTCAAAAAAGTGGAAGAGCAAAAGATGGTATTGATGAAACTAGTGCTGCAATAATCAAAATGCTTTACCTTTCAATGAGAAAAAGTAATATTTCTTTTGGTGAATTAATTAATAAATGTAGAATAACTCCAGTTGCAGTTTCATATGAATATGATCCTTGCGATATAAATAAGAGCAGAGAAGAAGTAAATAAATTAATTAATGATGGTTTATATAATAAGAAAAAACATGAAGATTTAATTTCTTTAGTAAAAGGATTAAGACAGTATAAGGGCCGTGTTCATATTCATATAGGAAAACCTTTAACTGATAAAATTTATGAAGATCACGAAGAAGTTGCTAGAGAAATTGATAGACAAATTCACTTAAATTACAAATTATGGCCAACAAATCTATTTGCTTATGATTATTTAGAAAAAACTTCAAGATTTAAAGATGAGTATAAAGACTTCGATACAGACAAGTTCTTATCTAGATATTCTCATCTAAATGAAGAAATAAAAAAATATGCATTGAATGCTTATGCGAATCCAGTTAGATCATATCTTAAAGAGCTATAAAACAAGCATAATGATAATCCTAATATTAGGATTATCATTAACATTTATGGCTTGTAATGACTCTGAATTAAATATTATTGATAAACAAACTGAAATAAGTAGTATTAAAACTTATAGGGCTTTAAAGTCTAATATTAATAATTTAGTAGAATTTAATTTAGAAAATAATTATCCCAATCTCTTATTTGCATTAAAATTACAAGATGATAAAACTCAAATTGAGAAAATTTTACTTTTAAATCCTTCAGAAAGACTTTCTTGGTCATTTACTCCAAACGAAATAGATATTAATAATAATAAATATATTGGAGCTAATAACATAAATCTTTATTCAGATCAATTTGAAGAAGGATTATATAATTTTTCACTTATAAGTAGTGATGGTAAAGCTATTAAAGATTCAATATATATTAAAAATAATTTAACTTCGAATGAAGTTTATTTATACATAAATAATGGTAAATTATATTTTTCTAGTATTGATATTAATAATAAAAATATTTTAAATGATTATATAGAATTAAAAGAATCAAATAATTTTTCTAATTATAAATTATATTTATATGATGAAAAAAAACAATTACTTGAAACTAAATTTTATGAGATAAATAATTTTGATTTAAGCAATTACTATATAGATACTAATTCATTTATAAACTATTCATATATCCAAATTGAATATATGAATAAAAATGTCAAAAATATCCTTAAAATAGACTTAAGTTCTGCCAACAGCTCTTTTTAATTCCTCATTATTAAATCTAATTAAAAAAGTTCTTCCGTGTGGACAAACTGGTTCTTCTAATTCAAATACTTTTTCAATCAAACTAATAGCGGTTTTATCTTCTACGATATCACCCTGTCTAATTGCACTATGACAGGCTAGTACTGCAAATAATCCTTCTTCAATTGCCTTATAATCCCCAGTATTATTTTGGATAAAAGAAATTATTTTACTTTCTATTGGTTTATATATTGTTGGAATAGAACATAAGCTCCAAAGTAAATCGCTTTCTCTATTCAATTCAATTCCTAAATTTGCATAAATATCAGTATTTTGTAATAAATAATTATCAACATCTCTTTC
>JAFGWC010000043.1 GCA_016937695.1 Bacteroidales bacterium | reverse complement strand
CTCTCTCTCTCTCTCTCTCTCTCTCAAGTTTTTGGCCAAATGATAAAAGTATTTTTGAATTAGGAAAGAATAAATTTATACTGATTTACCCATTTCTAGATGTTAAAAAATCATATGAATGGGACAATTAAATTTAAAAATTTATTTATTTATTAATCAAAAAACTAAAATAGCATGAAAAAAATATTTTTAACAATAATATTGATGTTTGCATTGAATGGTGTATTTGCAAGTTCAGTTGGCTCAATAGAAATAGATCAAAATGTATTAATTAAATATTGCTCAGTTGAAATAAGTGTGTCTGAAATAAATAATATCCCATTAAAAACACAAGGCTGTGGTGGTAATGCAGTTGCATTATATTATAGACTTGTAGGTCTAGGTGTTTCTAATGATGCCGCAAGAGAAGCTGCGGGAGGATATCTAAGAGCTTGCTTGTCTCATCAACAGTAATTAGGATTTGAGGCATTGATTTTAAATAAAAATCAATGCCTCTTTATAAAATATCAAATATAAAAAATGGAAAAATCAAAATTAATATTGTTTCTGATATTATCCTTTAATTATCAGATAATTGCACAGGTTAATAGCACCAGAGCTTTCTATGGAAAAAGTATTATTGCAAGAGCAATTGATAATAATGATGACCAAGCACTTAAAGAAGCTTTGGCCTTTACTTATAAAAATTTAACGGAAAACATGAAAGATGTTGAATATGAGTTGATTTTTAATAAAAACGAGTCCTTTTTTAAAGCAGTTGAAAAATTGGAAATGAATAATAATTATAATTTAGCAGTTATATGGGAAGAAGGAGGCGCTCTTGTTTATACTAATAGAAAAGAAATTATAAAACAAAAAGAGGAGGAAGATAAACTGTATTTAATATATTCTTGTGTTGAAGATTATAATTGGAAATTAGAAAAAGAAACAAAACAAATAGGTAAATATTTGTGCTATAAAGCAACTACAATAAAAAAAATGAAAAACAGTAAAGGAGAGTTCAAAAAGCTTGTTGAAGCCTGGTATGCACCTGAAATTCCGTTTAGCTTTGGTCCTGCTGGTTATGTTGGTTTACCTGGTCTTATCTTGGAATTGAAAATTGCTGATATAACTTTATTTTTAACTAAATTAGAATTTAATCCTAAAAAAAAGGTAAGTATTAAAAAGTTAGAAAAAGGGAAAAGAATTTCAGAAGAGGACTACGAGAAAATGATTAATGATAATGCAATGAATTTCTTTTTTAATGAAAATTAAAAATCTAATTTTAAATTTGAAAATTCTTTTTGTTTTTGTTCTATTTTCAATTAATTCTGTTTTATATGCACAAAACAAAACTATAAAAGGTATTATTACAGATTCACTAGCAAATCCTTTGCCTTACGCAAATGTTATAGCTGTGCCTTTTGTTGATGGTGGCGAAATGAAATTTTCAATAACCGATGAAAAAGGAAGATATAAGATGCTGTTAAACAGCGACTTAAATTATAATGTTTCCGTAAGTTATATTGGATATCTGAAATTTTCTTTTAATATTTTAAGTGTCGATAATAATTCTGATTATAATATAAAATTAAGACAATCTGAAAAACAGCTTGATGAAGTTATTATAATAGAAAAGATGCCGGTATTAATAAAAGAAGATACAATTATATATAATACAAATTCTTTTACAACCGGCGAGGAGCGAAAGCTTAAAGATGTTTTGTCAAAATTGCCCGGCGTTGATGTTGATAATAATAGCTCAAATGTTACGGTAAATGGGAAAATAGTTACAACAATGTTAGTAGAAGGTAAAAAGTTTTTTGATGGCGGAACAAAATTAGCAATAGAAAATATACCCGCAAATAGTATTGATAAAGTAGAAGTAATAGATAATTACAATTCAGTTTCATTTTTAAAAGGATTTAATGAAACAGATAAGCTTGTAATGAATATAAAGCTGAAAAAGGATAAGAAAAATTTTGCTTTTGGTGAAATTGAAATCGGAGCTGCAAATGAAGAGCATCATCTTGCACATTCAAATTTGTTTTATTACAGTCCGAAAAATAATTTCAACTTTATTGGTGATTTGAATAATGTTAGTAAGAATTTTTTTACTTATGAAGATTATTATCGTTTTGAAGGAGGTAATAATACTTATTTTAAAGGCGATAATTCAATTTTTAATTTGTCAGCAAGTAACTTGAATGAATTTGTAAATAATAAAAATGTTTTTGAAAGAGTAAATAAATTTGCAGCTTTTAATTATACTCAAACAATAAATAGCAAAATTGATTTGTCGGGATATGCAATTTTATCAGATTACAAAACAAATTCATTAAATGAAATTTACAAAAAATATTTTTTTTCTGATTTAAGTTATAATGAAAATATAAATTCATTTATTGAGAATAATAATAAATTAAGTATTGGAAAACTTATATTTGATTATTACCCAAATGATAATGTTAAGATATTTTTAAAATCGCAGGGTAAAATTTCAAATCAGAGCATATTAAATAGTCAATTATCTGAAATTGAGCTTGTTAAGAACGAGGATGTCGAAAATTCTGCTTCAAATTTAGTTCAATTAAAACAAAACTTTGAATTTCATAATAGATTATCGAAAAAACATGCTATTTCATTAGGGATTGATTTTGCATATCAGAAAAACACCAATAAAAATATTTGGACTATAGATATACCGATAATTGAAAATTTAATTCCACTTATTCCGGAAAATTCTTATCTCATAAATCAATCATCAAAAACAAAATCTAATAATCTAGATATTGTTTTTAATCATTATTGGATTTTAACAAATTTAAGCCATTTATATACTACAATTGGGAATAATTATATAAATCAAGAATATATTACAGATGAAAATCAAGAATTATTTAATGATGATATTAATGATTTTTCAAATTCTGGATTTGATAATAATTTAAAACTAAATTTTAATGATTTGTATTTTGGTTTACATTATAAGATTAAAATAAAAAAGATAACTTTTAAAACTGGTGCTTTTGCTCACTTTTACAAGGCTTTAATAAGTCAAGAAAACATTAATAAAATAGAAGATTATGTTATTTTGCCAGATTTTGTAACAGAATTTAAAATAAATAAGTCGGAGAATATAAAGTTAAAATACATAATAAAAAGTAAGTTCTTGGATGTCGAAAATTATGCAAATAAATACATATTGCAAAATTACAATTCTGTTTTTAGAGGTAATGAAAATATTGATAATGAGTTATATCACAGTGCCGTTTTATCATATTTTAATTTTAGTATCTTCAAAAATGTAATTTTGTATGCAAGTTTAAGTTATGATTATAAAATAAATGGTGTAATTAATAAATTGATAACAGAAAACAATGATTATTATATTTATCCAATAATGCTTAAAAATCCATCAAATAGTTGGCATTTCACCGGAAGTTTGATGAAAAAAATACGAAAAATCAGATTTGAAACCAACGTTGTATTTCTAATGTCTAATTATAAGCAGGATATTAATAGTGTTTTAATTAAGTATGAAAATAATTCTTTAATTCTAAATCCTTCTGTTAAAAGTAATTTCAAGAAATTTCCAAATATTAAAATAGGATATAGTTGGACATACAATACGTTTAAATCTAATATAAATAGAGCAATAGTTTTTAATAACGAGCCATATATAGAAATAAATTATGATTTTTTAAAAGGTTTTATTTTAAAAACAGATTTGCGATACAATACATATAAAAATATAAGTATTAACGAAATTAGTACAAACATTAATGCTGATGCGTCACTATATTATAATCATATTGATAAACCTTGGGGTTTTGAGTTGAGTATTAATAATATTTTAAATGAGAAATATCAGGTATCTAATTTTAATAATGATTTTCAAAGCTCTAAAAATGTAAATTATATATTGCAAAGATTATTTTTGTTTAAAGTAAGTTATAAAATATAAATTTTGAAAATCTTTGAAATAATGCATAATCTTACTAACTTTGCAAGTTCTATATCAATAAAAAATAAAATTTACAGAAATTATGGTTCCTATTTTAGAAACAGAATATGCGCAGTTAACGTTAGATCAAGAATTAAGTGTTTTGAAACTAATTTGGAAAGAAGAATGTGTTAGTGAAACTTATAGATTTGTTTATGAAAATATTTTGGATTTATGTAAAAAAACTACAGTCCGTTTTTATATTGCAGATATTCGTAAACTTGGTTTAATTTCTCAGTCTGACAGAAAATGGCTTCAAACAAAAGTTATTCCTAAATTATTTAAGTCAGGAATGGAGAAAATAGGCACAATTGTAGATGGTGATGTTTATACTCAAAGGCATTTATCACATATAAATCAAGGAGTTAAAGGCTCTGAAAACATAAAACAATTTGGTAGATTAGAAGAAGCTATCAGGTGGTTTAAGGACGAATAATTTTTATTAGCAATTAATTTTGCAGCATTTTCAAGTAAAGAAAGACATTGATTTTTGGTTGTTATCCAAATTCAATGTCTTTCTTGTTTTTTATAAATTTACTTTATTGTTTCACTTTGTAAACCGAATCAATTATTGTTCCGTCTACCCATTTTATAACTGCGATTATTTCATCAGTTAATTCAGGTTTTTTAGGAACACCACAAATTTTTTCAGCTTCTTCTTTCAACTCATGAATTGTTTTTATTGGTAAATTTGAGTTTTTCGCTTTCTCAATCAAATCGGTTCTTAATGGATTTATTGCTATTCCTCTTTCTGTTACAATAACATCAATTAATTCGCCAGGACCACAAATAGTAGTAACTTCGTCAATTATAACAGGTATTCTGTCTCTGAAAAGTGGTATAGGAAGAATTACCGTTTTTGAAAATAAACAGTTTTGCCATCCGCCAATTCCATGAAGTAAATATCCATCGGAATGAGTAACTACATTTGCATTAAAATTAACATCAACTTCAGTAGCACCAAGAATTACAACATCCACAATGCCTGCAAAATTGCCTTTGCTGTGATAATTGTAACTGGTAAAAGGGCTTGTCCAAACATGGTTTTTATTTTCTGCCATTGAACGAACTCCATCTAAATCAAATGTTTGTCCATCAAGAATGTATTCGATTAAACCTTCTTCAAGCATTTTAACAAGATATTTATTGCTTCCGCCTCTTGCAAATCTGGCTTTAATTCCTCTTTCTCTCATAATTTCGCCAAAATACTCGCTTACAGATAATGAAGTTCCACCTGCACCTGTTTGAAAAGAAAAACCGTCTTTTATAATTCCTGTTACATCGCAGAATTGCGCTGTCATTTCTGCAAGTAATAATCTGTCAGGACTCTTTGTTATTTCAGTTGTACCTGATACTATTTGTTCAGGAATTCCAACTTTATCCATTTCAACAGTAAAATCAACATGATTTCCTTGTATTTGCCATGGAATACAAGGAAAAGCTACCATATTATCTGTAACAACTATTACTTTTTTTGCATATTCTGAATCGGCTAAAGCAAAACCTAACAAGCCACTTGCCGATTGTCCGTAAAGTCCATTTGCATTTCCAAATGAATCAGCGCAAGCAGCTCCAATAACAGCAATGTCAATTTTAACTTCGCCATCTTGAACAGCTTGATATCTCCCGCCATGTGAACGTAATACAGCAATTCCTTTCATTTTTCCCTCAGAACAAAATCTGCCTAAAGCGCCGTTCATACTGCCTTCTATACGATTTATAGTTCCATCTTCCAGATATTGAATTAGATGTTCGTGGCATGGAAAAGATGCTGATGGAAACCATCTTAAGTTTTTAACGCCCAGCTCTTTAGCTATATCAAATATTTGATTAGCAATTAAATCGCCATTCCTAAAATGATGATGTGTTGAGATAGTCATTCCATCTTTTAAGCCTGCTTTAATTAAGGCATCTTTTAATGAGGCAACTTTTTTGTTTCCATCTAAAGGAAAATCAACATTAGAACTTATTTTTGGTGCGTGAATAAAACCTTCAGGTTTGTATTTCCCCACTCCTTGAAAAGGAATTTGTTTTTCACCATTTATTTCTGTTGGCACTAATCTGCCTATTGCGTTTTTTATTGTTTCCATGTATTTAGATTTTTAATTCAATTTTTTTCCAATTTTCATCCAAAATTCCAAGTTTTATTGCCAAATTAATGGTTTTTTCCGCTCTTTTAACAACTGGTGCATCAATCATTTTAGTTCCTAATGAAACAACTCCTAAGCCTTTAGATTTAGCTTCGTCAAATGCAAGAATAATATTAGTTGCTTTTTCTATTTCAGTTTTTTCAGGAGCAAAATTTTCATGAATAACAGCAATTTGTCTAGGATGAATACATCCCATTCCTTCAAATCCTAAAGATTTAGATGTTTTTACATTTTCAGCAAGTGCTTCCATATCAGCAATATCTGAAAAAACAGAATCTATAGGTTGAATTCCTGCAGCTTTACAAGCATTTACTATTCTGGTTCTTGCATAAAAAGATTCGTTTCCTTCTTTTGTTCTTCTTACACCTAAATCCGCAGTAAAATCTTCAAGTCCAATAGCCATAGAAACAACATTTTCGGTGGCTGTTGCTATTTCAAAAGATTTTTCAACTCCCAGCGCACTTTCAATAATTGGCATGTAGTAAATTGGGTAGTTTAAGTTCTCTGCAGCTTTTATTCTATTAATTTCTATTTCAACTTGATGAATTTGGTCTGCACTTTCACATTTTGGTATTAAAATTAAATTAACATGATGTGGAACAATAAATTTTAAATCTTCAATCCCTAGCGGAAGTTGATTTATTCTAACCATACGTTCTGCTCCATAAAAATCAACATTTCTCAAAGCATTACGAACTAAATATCTAGCTTCTTCTTTTTTTTCGAGAGCAACAGCGTCTTCAAGGTCAAGTATTATACCATTTGGTTTATGAATACCTGCATTTAGCATCATACTTGGAGTATTTCCAGGCAAATATAATCTTGAAAACCTAAATTTCTCTTTTGAAGAATGAGATTTATTTTCTTCAATTATGTCTAGTAAAAAATCTTTATCAGAATTAGTTAATTGTTTAATTGCGTATTCTAATCTTGCACTAATTACAAAATCTAAAGCTCCTTTATCTTCTATGTTTAGAATAGCATTTTCGATGTTGTGAAATTCTAATTGTTTTAAGCACAGACTTTTAATAGTGTCTCCATATAAAGGTGTAACTTTGCTTATCAAATTTATTTGTATTCCGCCTGTGTTTGCAAGCTCGAAATTAACCATGCAATCTGAACGGACTTTAGGTCCAAGATTGCCTACAGATATTTGTTTATTTTGTTTTTCCATTTTGGTTTTTATTTGTTTTAATCATTTAACAAAAATAGAAAAGACCTATTGAAAATTAAAGAAATAACGATGTTTTAAAATATTTTTTTTTAATAGCGCAAGTTTGTCTTAAAAATTGAGTCTAAGTAAAAATTATGTAGTTTATAATGTAAATGTATAATTGTTTTTTTTAATAAAAAAGGGTAAAAAATAAATTTTCAAATTAATAATTTATGAAAAAAGGAAAAATCGCACTAATATTTTTATTTCTTGTAACTTTTAGTTCAATTTTGAATGCACAAGGAAATGGTCAAGGAATGGGGATGCAAGACATGCCTGAAAATGGAGTTCTTTCGGGTACTATTTTGGATAATGCAGGTAATCCTGTTGAATATGCTACTGTTTCATTATTTTCGTTGAGAGATGATAAATTGGTTACTGGAGGAATTACTGATGAAAAAGGTTATTTTAAAATAACTAAAATTAAACTTGGCGGATATAAAGTAGATATTAAGTTTATAGGTTTTGATAAGAAAACAATAAAGTCTGTATATTTATTTCCAAAGGGAAGAGGAAAAGGCGAAGGAATTGATCAAGATTTGGGGCAAATAATACTTGAAACATCATCTATAGCTATAGAAAATGTAAATGTTGTTGCTGACAAATTGCATGTGCAATATAAAATTGATAAAAAAATTATCAACGTAAGTCAAGATGTTAATGCGGTTGGCGGGACAGCAGTTGATGTTTTAGAAAATACACCATCAGTAAATGTTGATATTGACGGAAATGTAGAATTAAGGGGGAGTACAAATTTTACTGTGCTAATTGATGGAAAGCCAACGGTTTTAGCTTCTGATGAAGCACTTCAACAAATACCTGCTAATTTAATCGAGAATATTGAAATAATTACAAATCCATCAGCAAAGTTTGATCCTGATGGTGCTGCCGGTATAATAAATGTTATTATGAAAAAGAACCAGCAAAGAGGTGTGAATGGTGTTGTTAATGTTTCGATTGGTACAAAGGAGAAGTACAAAGCTGATGCTAATTTTAGTTATAAAGTTGGCAAGTTTAATATAACTGCAGGTTTTGATTACCGAAATGAAAAACGATTTGGAACAGGATCGCAAGATAGAATTACAAATTATATTGATACAACCTTCTACATGAATTACGCCGGAGATAGAGATATGAACATTTTAGGTTATGGAATTAAAGGAGGAATAGATTATTATATAAATGATAATAATACTTTAACAATAAGTGGACAGTATGGGCAAAGAGAATTTAGCAGAAATTTAAGTTCTTTTTATCAAGAGTGGTCAAATCCAGCTAATACTGAAGATTTTTATATTAGAAATAGCGATGTTGGATATTCTGGAAATTCTTACAGCATAAATTTAAATTATTCTTTAAAGTTTAAAAAGCCAGACAGAAAACTTGATGCATTATTTTATTATTCAAATTGGGATGGAAAAAGGATTGACGATCAAGACAAATACATTACTGATTTAAATGCAAATATTATAGATTCAGAGCCAGAACTTAGAAAATCTGATTTAATAAACCCAAGCAGTGACTATAGATATCAATTTGATTATGTTACTCCTTTTGGCGAAGAAGGTGTTATTGAAGCCGGTTATCAAGGGCGATATGAACAAAAAACGGCTGATTATCAGTATGTTAATTACGATCCTGTTTTGAATATTTGGATTAATGATTTAGACAAAATGAACAAATCTGATTTTTATAGAAACATTCAAGCTGTTTATGGAACTATTTCTGATAAATTTTGGGGCTTTAATTACAAAATTGGTTTAAGAATGGAATATACTGATAGACTATTAGACCAATATACATCAGGGGATAAATATTCTGTTAATAGATTTGATTATTTTCCAAGTGCTTATATTACTAGGGAAATAAATAAAAAGCAACAAATACAAATGAGTTATAGCAGAAGAGTAAACAGACCAGATGACAGAGATTTAAATCCTTTTCCTAATTATGCTGACCCTTATAATGTTAGAATGGGTAATCCTGCTTTAGAGCCTGAATATGTTGACTCTTATGAATTGAATTTTCAAAATAGATTTGGTAAATCTTTTTTAGCTTTTGAAACATATTATAGAAGAACAAATAATTTAATAAGTAATATAAATATTTTGGCTGAAGACAATGTATTATACCGAACTTTAGCAAATCTGAATCATGATAATTCAATTGGAGCGGAGTTGAGTGCTAACTTAAGTTTTACAAACTGGTGGAAACTTAATGGAAGCGCAACAGCTTATTATTATTCAATTATTGGCGAGTTGGACGGAGAAAATATTAATAATGACTCGTATAATTGGAATTTGAGATTAGATAATACTTTTTCTTTTAAATCTAATACAAGAATTCAGTTAACTGCTTTTTACACAGGACCTTCTATAACTGCACAGGGAACTCGAGATGAATTTTATTTCATGAATGTTGCAATAAGGCAAGATTTACTAAATAAAAAAATGACAATTACTGCACAGCTAAGGGATGTTTTTAATACAATGGCGCATTCAACAACTACAGAAACAGAAGATTTTTATACATATTCCAAATTTACACGCGAAGGACAAGTATTTACTCTTTCTTTAACATACAGAATTAATAATTATAAAGATAAAAGTAAAAATGGAAGAAATGGAAATGGTGATAGTGATGTAGAAAATATGGAAATGGATTAATTATACAAATAATAGAAAAAATAAAAAAATCGTGTGTTATTTATTTAGCATGCGATTTTTTTATTTGAAAAAGTTATATATAAATTGTTTATTAATTAAAATTAAATTAAATTAATCTTTTTTTGATATGTGTTAAAATGATTATGATTTTTTGAATAATTACATAAAATATATATAACGTGAATATTGCAAGTGCAAAAACATTAGATCTAATATTTGAAAAAGTATCAGAAGGGATTTTTTTAGTTGATAAAGATTCATCATTTATTAAATGTAATGATGCATTTTTGAGAATTGTTTTATACGATAAGAAGGAAATAAAAACAATAAAGTTTAGTGAACTATTTAAATTAGATATCAGTTATATCAATTTTTTTGAAAAAATAAAAAAACAAAAAGAACTACTTATAAGTTTGAAATTTATAAATAAAATAAATGTTGCTGATAGTATTGATTTGAAAATTTCATATAATGAAGTTGAAGACAATTTAGTTTTTTTTGTTAATAATACATTTGAACTTATTTCTAAAACAAGTAAAAAAATAGGCAAAAACTTTAAAATATTAAAAGAAAGCGAAACAAAGTATAAAAATATATTTAAAAACATTCCGCTTGGTATTTTTACAATATTTAAAGACGGAACTGTAGAAAGCATAAATCCATTTATGGTTAAAATATTAGGTTCGCCATCAAAAAAAAAGAGTGTAGGATTTAATATTAATGAATTAAAAAATTTGAAAAACACAGAGCTTTTAAAAGACATTCAAACATGTTTCGATAAAGGTGAAATTTTCAAGAAAATATACGAATATACATCAGTATGGGATAAAAAAATACACTTTATGGCTTATATTTTTCCGGTTAATAAAAAAAACAGGAATAAAATAATGCTAATAATAGATGATAAAACTAACGATAAACTAACACAAGATCAACTTTTAATATTATCTGAAGGAGTTAATAATTCGCCTGCAAGTATTGTTGTTGCTGATAAAAAGGGGAAAATACAATTTGTAAATAATAAATTTATTGAATTAACAGGATATAATATAGAAGAAGTAATAGGAAAAGAAACCAATATTCTGAAATCAGGTTATCATAGTAAAGATTTTTATAATAATCTTTGGGAAACGGTTAAATCAGGAAAACAATGGATTGGAGAATTTTACAATAAGAAAAAAAATGGTGAGTATTTTTGGGAAAGTGCTATGATTTCTGTTTTGAAAAATGACAAAAACGATATAACAAACTTTATGGCAATAAAGGAAGATATTACAGAAAAGAAAAAAACAGAAAAAAAACTACAAGATAGAACAGAGCAATTATTAAGTTTAGTAAATCATACACCAGATGTTGTAGTTTTTAAAGATAGTGAGGGAAAATGGATATTAGCAAACAAAATAGCAATTAATCTTTTTGGATTAGAAAAAGTTAATTTTTACAGCAAAACAGATGAAGATTTAAAAACTTATATTCCAAAACATTCTGCCGAATTAGAAAACAATATCAAAACAGATGCTTTAACGTGGGAAAAAGCTACAATGTTGAGGTTCGATGAAATTTTTTATACAAAAGAAGGAGAAGAAATAGTATTTGATGTGTTAAAACTTCCTCTTTTTAATTCAGATGGTTCAAGAAAAGCATTAATTACGTTAGGTAGAAATGTTACTAAAAGAAAAAAGTATGAAATTGAATTGAAATTTGCAAAAGAAAAAGCTGAAGAAGCAGATTCGTTGAAGTCTGCATTTCTTGCAAACATGTCTCATGAAATAAGAACTCCACTAAATGGGATAATGGGTTTTTCATCTCTTTTACAAGAATATAGCTTAAGCAAAGAAGATGTTAGCAAATTTGTTGATATTATTATTGCAAATGGAAATCAGCTTTTAACAATTATTGATGATATTTTATTAATTTCAAAATTACAGGTAAATCAGATAAAAGTTTCAGATTCGCAATTTTTACTGAACAAAACAATATTAAATATTCTCGAAAAATACACAAAAGAATTAAAACTTGTATCAGGTAAAGATGTAAATTTAAGAGTTGAATTAATTGATTCTTACGATAATGTGAAAATTGAAACCGACAAAAGTAAATTTTCAATGATATTTAGTAAATTAATAAGAAATGCAATGAAATTCACCAACAGCGGTGAAATAGTTTTCGGATATAATTTTGATAAAAAAAACGAAATGTATTTCTTTGTTAAAGACACAGGAGTTGGTATTTCAGACGACAAAAAACATATAATCTTTAAAAAATTCAGACAAGTTGATGATTCTACTACAAGATTATATGGTGGCACAGGAATTGGCCTTTCAATAGTAAAAGGATTGGTAGATTTACTTAATGGTAAATTATGGCTTGAAAGTAAAATAAATGAAGGCTCAACATTTTTATTTAAAATCCCTTTAATAATCCATAGAGGCTCTGAAGTAAAAAAAGAAGATGCTTTTTTAGAGGCTAGATGGACAAATAAAAAAGTACTAATTGTAGATGACGTTGATGAATCCTTATTGCTTTTAGAAGAAATTTTAATCCCAACAGGAATTAAAATTTATAAAGCAAAAAATGGAATTGAAGCCGTTAAAGCATTCATTGAAAATCAAGACATTGATATAATTCTTATGGATATTCAACTTCCTGAAATTAACGGTTTAGAAGCTGCAAAAAGAATTAAAGAGATTAAAAACAGTGTGAAAATTATTGCCCAAACAGCTTTTGCGAATCAGGGATTTGAACAAAGCTGTGAAAAATCAAAATGTGATGATTTTATTAATAAACCAATTATATCTTCAATTTTATTTGAGAAAATATCAAATCTGCTTTATGTATAGGGCTTATTATCAGAATAATAATTAACAAGTTTTGATATGGTTTAATATAGCGTTTAAAAGAAAGAATCACTATTATGCTTTAATTACCAGTATACTAATTACTTATAAAAGAAAAAAAGTACAGATATATGAAAAATATGTGCTATTCTAAACCTTAGCGAAAAGTTAGTAAAAAAAGTAAAGTTCAATTTATAATAATAATTTTATATTAAATTTAAATAGAGATGATTAGATTTCAAAACACAAGCTTAATAGTTTTAATGCTATTAGTCATAAATAACTCATATTCTCAGCAGAATTCAGACACAAATAAATTGTATCTGAATAAAATGATGATTAAATTAATGAGTCCGCATACCGATATGAATTTTTCTTTTGGAACTTTAGAATTGAAAAATGAAAAACCAGATCTAAATATTGAAATTCCAAATTTGAAAGATACTGTTGAATTAATAAATAAATTAAACGGCTCTTACAATGATTGGAATACGTTTAATAAAATAGCAGATTTATACAAAAGATTTAATAATGAAAATTTTGCTTATAATTATTACGAAATGGCATATAATACAATTACCCGCGCCATACAAAATGACACAACAAACTCAAAATATTTCTCTGATATGGGAAATTTATACATGGCTTTAAATAATAAACAGCAAGCTTTTGGATTTTATCAAAAAGCATACGAACTTAATAATAACGATACTTCTGCTTATAATGCCTTGCCAATGTTTTATATTTTTATGGGCGAAAATGAAAAAGCAAAAAATATTTTGAATGAAGTAATAAAAAAAGACGATAAAAACTTAAATGCATATATTTGGTTTGTTACCATGAACATTATGAATGTTATGCAAAACAATAATTTAGATTCGAATAAATTAAGTTCAATAGATGAAATCTTTAATTTAAAATTGATAAAAGAACTATCCCAAAAATATAAAAAAGAAATAAAATTTGAAATTCTTTATAATCTCAGTAAAACAATGGCTTTGTTTGTGAAATATAGCATTTTATCAAAAGATATTGAAACATTTAATGTTTCAAAAACTGATTTGAATGAAATTGAAAATTTACAAGTCTTTTATAATAAAATAATTTCAAAAAATAAATTTGAAAATAAATATATTCTTTACAAAGCATTGGGTTTTACATATTTAATACAAAAAAACCAAAAGGATGCATTGCTAAACCTCAGAAAATCAATGGATTATTGGCCTAAAGATAAATTAGATGTTGATTATTATATTTTGTTTTCAATTAATTACTTTTTAGCTGATAATAGAACCGAAGCTGTAAGAATAATTAAAGAAAAAATCAGTGAAAACATAAAATTAAACTTAATAAACTCTGTTGATAACATAATTTTGGCAAATTCATATTTAAATATGAGTGAAAATAGCGCTGAATATATTAATCTAGCTAAAATTGAATATGAAAAAGCTATTTCGTATAACAAATATTTGAAAGACGCATATTTAGGTTTAGCAGTAATAAATTTATTAACAGGCTCAGCCCTTGAACAAGCCAATGAGTATATTAATTTTGCATATGAAATTGATAAAAATTATTATTTAACATATGCATTATTTGGTGTAATAACTTTATTGAACAATGAAAATGAGAAAGCAGAAAATGCTTTTAAACAAGCACTTCAACTAAAGCCAGACGATGAATTAGTTAATGAAATTTATAAGGCTTATTTTAAATAAAAATTAAAAATGCAGATATAAATATCGTTAATCTATTAATTCCTGAAATTTGTCCGAATCAGGAATTCGTTCTAATTCGCTGCCGATTTTATATTTCATATATGGAATAATTGCCGAATCGTAATTGGCAACAGTATTAACATCAAAAATCATTAGATTGTTTGTGTCATCCAGATAATTATCAGTTTCAGTTCCCGAAAGAAATCTCCAACCGCTGTCGTCTGATTCGTATGGTTTTTCTCTATACATAAAACCAACTTTCATTCCATCAACAGTAATTTTGTCAGAAACATAGCAATAACCAATTGAAGGCATTAAATCCTTAATTTCGATATCGGATAATAGAAATCTTTTCTCACTCATAATCTCAATATTTTTTATATGTTAAGCTTTTTTATTCTCCATAATTAGGACAAATATATTAAAAGCTTGTACGTTTAATATGAAATATATTAGTTAATGGAAGTTCTATTTCTGTTTTGGCTAAATTGCTTATATTCTTATGACTATAATTAAAAGGTTCAATAGTAATTTCGCTTAAAGCAACATTTGAATAAAGATTTTCTATCCATTTTTTGCCATCTTTTGTGTAGTTAAGATATTTAATGGCTTCTTTAATATAAGGATTAACACTTTTCCAGAAAAAATCAGGATATTTTTCTCTCATATCATCAATTGACTTATATCCAGTTTCGTTGTTAACGCCCGATTCTTCAAATTCAATAAACAAGCATTTCATTTTTTTATGATAATCAATATCTGCAAGTTGCCCAATTAAATCAGCTGCTCTTAAAAGCGAAGCTAAATCTTGAGTATTTTGGTATTCTTCAATATCAGGTATCGGAAATCTAGTAGTTTCAATTAAATCACAAATAAAATCTTTATCAATAATAAAATCATTTTTGAAAACCTCTTTTACATAAATCTTAGATCTTGAAACATGATAAGGTGCTAAATATGAGTCATTTAAGTTATTTGATATTTTTATTGAATTGTTATAGTCATCAACAATATAATTTTCAAAAGTATCATTTTTTAAAGAACCTTTAACATATCCAATATCATGATGTATTGCTGCTAAAATAAAATGGAGCCAAATATTTGGATTTATATTATTTTTTTCGAAATTCAAACCTTTTAATATTTCTTGTGCAACATCGGTTACAAGTATGGTATGATATAAATCGTGGTACGGAGCATTTGAATTAGCAATAAGGCTAAGTGCTTTAATTCCTGATTTATATAGAATCGATTTTTGTTCTAAAGAGATTATTCCAAAATTTTCGATGAATTCATTCTCAAGTTTTTGGATAAACAAGTTGATAGTCAGTTTTTTGTGATTGAATAACATCAAAAATATTTTGTTAAAATTTGTTAAATAAAGTACAAATAAATAAAAAATAAGCTTAGAAATAAAATATTATGCTTTAAATTTAAAATTTTGTATATTTGTATGGAAATATATTTAAATAATCTCATTTTATGAATCCAATTATTATAAAATTATTAATTCCGGTAATTGTAGGTATTCCTGCAGCATATATTGTTTTAAAAATATTTTTGAAAAACAGTATTCTTTTTAAAATGGGATTTTATTTAGCAATTGTATTAATTTTAATTATTGCCAATACTAGAATCGCTGATTTCTTTCCTGAAAAATATCCTTATTCAATAGCAGTTATAATTACCTTAGCATTTGCAACTTTTTTAGTGTATTTATTATATATTAATGTTAAAAAACCTTTTCATTATGCAATTGAAAATCTCGAAAGCTTATCTGGCGGTAAATTGGACATGAAATTTTCAAAAAAAGTTATTCACGATAAGAATGAATTTGGACGATTATATCAAGCAATAAGTTTACTATCTACAAAGCTCAAAGAATTTTCAAAAAATGTAAAAATAAGCGCAGAAGAAATTAATGATGTAGCACATCAATTAAATACCACTTCAATATCTTTAGCAGGAAGCACAAGCTCTCAAGCCAGCTCTTTAGAAGAAATATCTTCATCAATGGAAGAAATGGCTTCAAGTATAGAGTTAAACTCAAATAATTCAATTAAAACTAACAACATTGCAAGTAAAGCAAATGATGCTGTTGAAGGTGGAAATAAAGCAGCATTAGCAGCATTAGAATCAATACAAGAAATAGCAGAGAAAATAAAATTAATTGACGATATTGCTTTTCAAACAAATATTTTAGCATTAAATGCCGCTGTTGAAGCTGCTGCCGCTGGTGAATATGGAAGAGGATTTTCTGTTGTTGCCTCTGAAGTTAAAAATCTTGCAGAAAAAAGTAAGCAAGCTGTTGCTCAAATTCAATCAATTTCTGTTGAAAGTACGCTAATTGCTGAAAAAGCAATCAAACAATTAAATGAAACACTACCACTAATGCAAGAAACAACTAATTTAACATATGAAATAAGTCTTGCAAGCAAAGAACAAACTAGTGGTGCAAATCAAATTAATAATGCTGTTCAAATTATCAACAGTTCTACACAAGAAAATTCTGTTACAGCCGAAGAATTGGCAAACTCATCAAGAATATTACTGAATCAAGCTAAAGAGTTAATTCGTAAATTAGAATATTTTAAATAGGATTTTAAATTTTGAGCTCTGATACAATATTTTGTGAGTTTTTTTAAAATCAAAAAAATAGTATGTTGCTTATAATTAGCGCTTTAATACAAGTAAAATCTTTTATTCTTACACTAAAAAAACTTTCAACTACCCGCAAGGTACTCTTTAGAGATAGATGTAATTTTATATAATTTGACTATAGATATCTAAAGAGAGTAATTACAATATTTCTAATAAAGTATTTCATATTCTATCTAATTTCTGTTCTACAATTATTATTAATTCATTTATTTAGGACTCAAAACTTATGAATATTTGAAAATGAGTTGAAAATCAACTTCAAAAAACTCTGTAAAAACTCTACAATACATTCTGATTTTAAATATTAAGAAATTACAGCACTACATAAATTATCATAATAGTCTAAAAGCCAAATATATAAGGAAAAATATAACTATACATAAAAATGGTAAATATTTATATTGAGTTTGAGGGTTTGACAATTACTTAAAGACGAATTATATTTGTCAAGTAAATTTTAAAATTTTCAAAAATGCTTTTTAAAACAGCCAATAATCTAATATCTGCAATTAACAAATTTCTTGATACTATTGATCAAGGTATTTTAGTTTTTAAGGAAGGTGTTAATAATTACCTTAATAAAGAGGAATCGAAATTTTCAGAAAAAATAGAATTGATACTTAAATTGGAATCTCAAGCTGACGAAACAAGACGACAAATAGAGAATGATTTATATATACATTCATTATTACCTCAATTTAGAGGTGATGTACTAGTTTTACTTGAAAAATTAGATGATATCATCGATACAGCTAAAGAAGATTTATTACAATTCGATGTTGAAGGCCCACAAATTCCATTAGAATTAAATGACGATTTTTCAAAGCTAACAGATGCTTCAGTATTATCTGTTGAGTCATTGATACCAGCTGTAAGAGCTTACTTTAATGATGTAAATGCTGTTAAGGATAAACTTCATAGAGTATATTTTTATGAAAAAGAGTCAGATAAGCTTGCAGACAATATAAAGAGAAGACTATTTAAAGAGCTTCATGATCTTAAGTTAAGCGAAAAAATACATCTTAGATATTTCGCTCTTCATATTGAAAATATTTCTGATGTTGCAGAAGAGGTTGCAAACCTTTTAGCTATAATGTCAATTAAAAGGAGTCTATAATTAAATTCTGTTCATGATATTATTTTTTCTTTCAAGTGGTCTTTTTTTAGGTTGGTCTTTAGGCGCAAATGATGCAGCTAATGTTTTTGGCTCTGCAGTTGGCACAAAAATGATAACTTTTAGAAAAGCTGCAATTATTGCCGGTATTTTTGTTGTTATTGGTGCAGTAGCGCAAGGTGCTGGCACATCTCACACTTTAAATTCTTTAGGCAATATTAATGCAATTGCCGGAGCTTTTACAGCTGCACTTACAGCAGCAATTACTGTTTTTATTATGACTAAATTTAAATTGCCTGTTTCTACAACACAGGCAATTGTAGGCTCCATTATAGGATGGAATTTTTATACAGGTAATCCTACAGATATAAATTCATTAACTAAAATTGTTACAACATGGATAGCAGGTCCAATTATTGGAGCAATTTTTTCCATAATATTATATTTATGTGTCAAATTTGTACTTAAAAAGACTAAACCTCATTTATTAAAACTGGATGCAATTTTAAGAGTTTTATTAATTATTGTTGGTGCTTTTGGATCTTACAGTCTAGGAGCTAATAATATTGCTAATGTTATGGGTGTTTTCCTTTCGGCAGCACCGAAAACTTCTTTAGATCTTGTTTTTTTTGAATTGAATGGTGTTCAGCAATTATTTTTAATTGGCGGAATTGCTATTGCGATAGGTATTTTTACTTATTCAAAAAGAGTAATGGAAAGAGTTGGTAATAGTATTGTTCAACTTTCTTCAGAAGCTGCATTAGTAGTTGTACTAGCACATTCATTAGTATTATTCATTTTTTCATCTCAAAGTTTATCAAATCTTATAGTTAGTTTTGGTTTGCCTCCTATTCCGATGGTTCCTGTTTCCAGTTCACAGGTTATAGTTGGTGCTATTGTTGGAATTGGTTTTTTGAAAGGAGGAAGAGGAATTAAGTTTGGAGTAGTTGGCGAAATTTCTATAGGTTGGATTACAACACCTATAATAGCAGGAGTTTTTGCATTTTTTTCTTTGTTTTTTGTTAATAATGTTTTCAAATTAGAAGTTTATAAAGCTCCATTATCATCTGTTATTCAGATAGATGATAACTTAACACAAAAAGACTCTACTAAAACTAATATAGTAATTAATAATTCAGAAAAAAACGCAGCTTTAATTAAGGAAGAGATTGTGAAAGATGAAATAAATTATGATTCAACATTAATTGCTGAAAAAAAACTTAACATAATTGGAAAAAATGCAAAGAAAGATAATTTTTGGAAGAAATTGACTTTCTTCTTTTCAGTAATAATAGTGCTTTTATTAATTAGAATTATTTATTCATTTAACAATAGTGGAGTAGATAAAAATAGAGAAATTGTTAAAAAGAGTGAAGAAATTAGTAATGCCCAACAAGAACTGATTAAGTCAGAATTAAAAAATTTAAATTTAAAAAGAGCTCATCTTCAAAATCAGCTAGAGTTTAAAAATAGAGAAATTGTAAATTTCGCTTTGCATGTAATACGTAAAAACGATATATTTTTAGAATTAAAAAAAAATATAGATAAAATTTATAATGAAAAAGATATTGAAAATCAAAGGAAATATATTAAAGAATTATTGGTTTTAGTAAATCAAAATTTAAATAGCGATAAAGATAGAGAAACTCTTAATTTACATATTGAAGAAGAAAATCATGATTTTTTCAATAGATTGTACCAACTAAATCCGAGTTTAACTAATAACGAAAAAAGGCTAAGTGCTTTAATTCGTTTAGATTTCTCATCAAAAGATATAGCTTCAATTTTGAATATATCAACAAAAAGTATTGAAATGAATAGATATAGATTAAGAAAAAAACTAAATGTTCCTTCATCAGAAAATATTAAAAAGTTTATTTCAAAAATTTAATTACTAATTATTAAATAAAAATCAAATATTATGGAAAAATTTGCAATAATAAAAAAAGTAATGATTGCAAGTATCTTTGCATTATTCTTTTTTAGTGCAACTGCATTTGCACAAACAGATAGTGTAAGAACTAATGCTTATGGGCAAATTGTTAAGCGTTATAAACTTAGTGCAGAATCAAGAGATGGTATTTTAACTTTTGAATCTGCTGACCAGAAATTTAGAACATGGACTGATGTCAGAGTACAGATGGACGCTAATGTATTTAGTAGAGATACATATAACGATATTGGAAATGGAGTAAATATTCGTAGAGCTAGATTAGCGGTTAAAACTATTCTTTACGAAAACTGGAAAGGTGAAATTGATTTAGATTTTGCAGGTTCTGGTGTTGAATTAAAAGATGCTTATATTATGTATGATTTTGATAATGCGTTTGTAAAAACGGGTCATTATAAAGAACCTTTTTCAATGGAGGAAACAACAACTTCAAGATACATTACTTTTATGGAAAGATCTTTAGTAAGTAAAATGACTCCTTCAAGACACCTTGGCTTTTCCGGCTCATATGTTGGTAGTTGGTGGATGACAACAGGCGGTGTTTTTTTTAATACTGTTGGCGATGCTGAGGAGGTATTGTTTACACAAAATAACAATAAAGATTCTGGAATTGATGAAGGTTATTCATTTACAGGTAAAATTGTTGTAAATCCTATTTTAAAAGATGATATGATGATCCATGTTGGGCTTGCAGCTTCGCACAGAACTCCTAAATCACATCTTGAAGTGCCTAATAGCTATAGGTTTAGTACTCTTTCATATTCAGCTATTAACAGAAAAAAGTATCTTGATACTGATGATATTCTTAATGTAGAAAATAATGTACTAACAAATGTTGAGCTTGCAGGTATGTATAAAAACTTCATGTTTCAAACACAATATATACATAATAGAATTCATAGAGAAGATGATTTAACTCAAATTAATTTAGACGGATTTTATGTACAAGCAGGTGTATTACTTTTTGGTTCTACATATGCTTACAATCAAGCAGAAGGCGAATTTACCAGCCCTAAACTGGCAAATGACTGGGGAAGTTTAGAATTTGCTGTTAGATATGATTATGTGAACACAAATGATGGAGATGCATTTGTATTTGGTGGAGCAGCAGAGGGTTACACTGCCGGATTAACTTGGCGTGCAAATACTAATGTTAAAATAATGTTAAACTATTCTTACTTAAAACATGATAGATATGCTAATGGAAAAGGCAAACTTTTTATTTATGAAGATGCCGATGGTGTTAAATATACTGATATTTCAGGAATGGATATTCCAGAAGGAGATGCAGGAGAAAAATTTCATATGATTGGTGCAAGAGTTGAAATAGACTTTTAATTAATAGATAATAATAACATTTAAATATATATTATGAAAAAAATAGCATATTTTTTAATTCTAGTTTTGGGATTTACAGGATGTCTAAAAGATGAAGACTTGTCCAGCCCATTAAAGAGTGATGAATCGGAGTCGCCAATTTTAATAAATGAAATTTATTCTACTGGTGACCCAGATTGGGTTGAGCTATTTAATTCCACTAATGAAGATATTGATATCAGTGGATATAACTTGTCAGATAGTCCGGAAGGGAAATATACTTTGCCTTCCGGAACAATTGTTCCAGCCAATGGGTATTATGTTTTCATGGTAGTTAAAGCAGACGTTGGTTTTAGTCTTTCATCAGCAGGAGAGTCTTTTTATCTTTGGGATACCGAAGATAATTTGGTTGATAATGTTGATTTCCCTGCACTTGATGATGGCATCTCATATGGTAGAACTTCTGATGGAGGTGAAATGTGGGCTACATTATCTCCAACACAAGGAGCTGCAAATAGCAATGAGAATTTTGCTCCAAATCTTACAGCAAATTTAATAGAAGGTGTAAATGATAATGAAGCTTATTCATATACAATAGTTGCTAGTGATGCTGATGGATTAAGTTCTGTTAAACTGTTTTTAGAATATGGTAATAATGTTTCATTTACTGATATGGCACCTATAGGTGGAGGCGCGTATAAAATAAATTTACCAATATTTAATGAAGGTGAAGTTGTTAGTTATTATGTAGTTGCTACTGATTTAACAGATAAAAAAACATATTTTCCAGATACAGCACCTGAAGAAGTTGAAGATTTTACTGTAATCGATGGTTTAGTTTTATTTGAAGATGTAAACTTATCAAATGAAAATCCAGCTTCATTGGAAGACATTGATTTTACGGTAACTGTATATGACAAAAGCGGTGTAGATGCAGTTAGATTATATTATGTTTTAGATGCAGAAATTGCAGATAATAAAATAACTGTTGATTTAACTTCTTTAGATGGGCTAGTGTGGACTGGAACTATTCCAGGACAGGCAGATGGAACAAAAATCAGTTATTATTTAATAGCTACTGATAATGCTGGTTTAAAAAGCTATTATCCTATTGAAGAATATGATGAAATTGACAATGTAATTAGTGATTTTGATCATGATGATGAAACAACTTGGCCAAGTTTAACTGTTAAACCTTTAACTGTAGTAATAAATGAAATTCTAGGTGCTGGTTCGCCTGATTTTGTAGAATTGTACAATGTAACAGATGCTGCAATAAATATTAGCGGATATAAGTTACATGATTCAGATCCTACTGAGGCTTATACAATTCCAAATGGCACAATTATTCCGGCTCATGGATATTTCGTTCTTGATTGTACAGGTGATGGCGGATTAGAAACTTTATGGAAAATTTCATCAAGTGGCGAAGATATCACTTTGATTGACAATAATGATGAGATGTTAGACAGACTATTGGAATTAAATTGGCCTTTAGGTCATATAGGACTTGTTGGCAGAGAAACAGATGGATCTGCTGTTTGGGAAATAAAAACTGTTGAAACAAAAGGAACAGCTAATATTGACGAATAAAAATTTCAAGAATTATCTTCACAACTGAGTTTATTCAGGCTTGAAGATAATTTTTACTTTGTTTTTTTAATTTGTATATCAAAATTTATATTTAACATATTAATATTCTATTTTTTGAAAAGAAATATCAGCATATTTTTAATACTTATATCTTTTTTACTTTCATGTTCACATATTGAAAATGAAAAGCTTAATGAACCATTAAATCTATTATCTTCATATAGTATTGATGTTCCGGAACCATCAGGATTATCTTTTAGCTCTGGTAAAGCAGCATTATATGTGGTAAGTGATAATACAAATAAGATTTATAAAATAACATTTACAGGGAAAGTTTTAAGTACTATAGATTTTTCAGGTTATGATTTGGAAGGTGTTTGTTTTGATGAAAATTCAAATGCAATTTGGATAGTTGAAGAAAGAGAAAGAAAACTAATTAAGATTGATTTGCTAGGAAATATTTTAAAAAGTATTAAAATCGATATTGAAATAAATGATGAAAACAAAGGTTTAGAAGGTTTAACTATTAATAATGAAAACGGATTTCTGTATATTGTTAATGAATATAATCCTTCTATTCTTATTAAACTAGATGAAAATCAACATATAATAAGTAATTACACATTAAACTTTGCTTCTGATTATTCAGGCATTTATTATGATGAATATTTAGAAAAGTTGTGGATATTAAGTGATGAGTCTTCTAAGCTTACTTTGTGTAGTTTGGAAGGAAAAGCTGAAAAAACATATAATATTGGAATAAATAAAGCTGAAGGTATAGTTGTTGACTCTAAAAACAATAAAGTATATATTGTTAGCGACTCTAATGAGAAGCTGTATGTGTTTCAATTTTAGTAATTATTCATTGGTAATCAGCAACTTAAACTAATACCTGGAGCTCTAATTACAAATACACAATTATTAGCAATAAATTAATAAGAAATAAAAAAAACATAAAATATCATGGCAAAAGAAGAATTAAAAATAGGTGAAATATCAAAACCAAGATTTGAATTTCGTTCATTCGGGCAAAGTTTTGAAGCTGCAAATAAAAGAATGGCTAGATTATCTGACCCAATTCCTGAAAAAGTTTGGGAAAGACATTCGGATGAAATTTATATTGTTTCAAAAACAAATGATGTGAATAACACAAAAATTAGAGATGGAAAAATGGATATAAAAACATTTATTCAATCAGTTGATGGCTTAGAACAATGGAATCCATTAATGAAAGGTGAATTTCCAATTAGTGCAGATGTTTTGAAAAATGAAGTTTGGCCGGCATTTCAAGTAGAAACACCTAAATTTGATAAGAGAGAATATACATTGGATGAGTTTTTAGCTTTAATAAGAAAAGATGCAAATTTACAAGCCGTAAAAGTTCATAAGCAAAGGTTTGGTTATATGGTTAATAATACATTATGCGAAACAGGAAATGTACTTATAAACGGAGCTAAAATCGTTACTGTAAATTCAGAATCTACTGAAATTGAGGATATTAAGAAAACAATTAGAGATGTAGGATTAGAAGGAGTTGAAAATATTAATTATCTTCAAGCAATTAAAAGAGTGATTGGTATGATAGACAAATCTTTGGCTAATTAGCGAATTAGTATATTGGTGTAATTTGAAACTGGAAATTATAAACTGACTAATTACTAATAAATTAATACACTAATGACTAATATAAGTTGCAAAATATACTTAACAAATTAAGAATAAAATAAGTTAATCATTTCAAAAAACAAAAAAATGGCACAAGAAATAGAAAGAAAATTCCTAGTAAAAGGTGACTTTAAGAAATTTGCAAAAAAAAATACAAGAATAACTCAAGGCTATTTATCATCTGTTCCTGAAAGAACTGTTAGAGTGAGAATAAAAGGAGAAAATGGATTTATCACAATAAAAGGAATTGGAAATGAAAGTGGTGCTTCAAGATACGAGTGGGAAAAAGAAATTGCTGTTTCAGAAGTTAATGAGTTATTAAAACTTTGTGAACCTGGTGTGATTGATAAAACCAGATTTCTTGTTGAATCTGGAGAACATACTTTTGAAGTTGATGAGTTTTATGGCGAAAATGATGGACTAATTGTAGCTGAAATAGAACTTTCAGATGAAAATGAAGATTTTATAAAGCCTGAATGGCTTGGACAAGAAGTTACAGGAGATGTAAAATACTTTAATTCAATGTTGATGAAAAATCCTTATAAAAACTGGTAAATTTAATAAATGCTTAATCATTCATTAGTATATTGCATTTTCTGAGTCAATATATTAACAATCAGTGTCTTAACGTATAAAATGTATTGAAAATGTTAAAAGAAGAAAAGAATACAGAGCTTGTCTTTGACCCATTGGATATGAATAATTATAAGGTTGAAAAGCTACCAGTAAGGGAAAAATCAAAATTTGAAAAATGGATGGCAATTATTGGAGGTCCTTTAGCAATAATAACTTTTGTGTTAATTGGCTTTGTTATAAATATTCCTTTTCTTCAAAATATATCTCCAGAAAATCTTAGTAAAGATGCTTTAAAAGAATTTAATAATACAGAAAAGATATTTAAAATAGTTAAGCTTAATGATGTTCCTGAAAAATCAAGATCCTATTTTAAAGAGATAAAAAGGAAGATAAAAAAAAGTTCTAAATCGCCTTCAATAAATTCAGTTAAACTTAATGTTGAAGAAGAGATTAAAAATTTTAATCAGGAAGAATTAAATGTTTGGAAAAGTATAAAGGTTAAAGCATTTGAAAGGTCAAATGCTTTAATGTTAGCTATTTTTATTGCTTCAATAATTTTATGGATAACTGAAGCTGTTCCTAATTATTTAACTTCTCTGATATTAATAATTTCTCTTGTGCTTACAAATGTATTGTCCGAAGTCGATGCATATCACCAATTAGGGCATAAAGTTATGTGGCTCAATATTTTATCTTTTGTTCTGGCAAGTATGCTAGTTAAAACAAAAGTTGCTAAAAGATTTGCACTTTGGCTGATACTTCGATTTGGAAAAAATGCAGCAATGATTTTTATTAGTTTCATAGTTATAAATTTAGTATTGTCAGCATTTATTTCAGCAACAACAGCAAAAGCTGCAATTCTATTACCGATATTTATGGTAATTGCTGCTGTTTATGGTACAACCGGAGGAAAAAATAGAAATAATTTTGGTCGTAATCTTGTATTGCAAAATTTGTTTCAAATAAATATTTCTGCTAGTGGTTTTATAACTGGTTCTGGAGCTAACTTATTAGCCGGAGCACTAATTGCAGGTGCAATAGGCATTGACGACTTCCTATATGCAGAATGGAGTATAGCAGCTTTACCATTAGCATTAATTCTTATTTTAATTGGTTGGATAGTTGGAACTAAATTAATTTTTCCAATTCCAAAAGAAGAAAGAATACCACAAATTGAAGGTGGTATGAAAAAATTGAAAGATGAATTAAACAAATTAGGTCCAATAAAACTTGAAGAAATTAAATCCATTATTCTTTTTTTAGGTGTGTTAGCTCTTTGGATTACAGATAGTTATCATGGAATAAGCAAAACAGCAGTTGCATTTTTAGGCGCAGTTATAGCATTACTTCCAGGAATTGGGATTGTAAAATGGAATGATGTTGATATTCCTTGGCATTTGTTATTATTTTCTGCAGGCGCATATACATTAGGTGCAGGATTAAATGTAACAGATTTAGCATCTATAAGTGTAAATGCTTTATTTAATAGCTTAGGCTTTGGAGAAGGCACGCCTTTCTGGCTTCTATATTTAATTTTAACAGCGGCTATGATCTTTAGCTCTCTTATTTTTCAATCTAAAACTATGAGAACTTTGATTTTTATTCCAATAGCTATTGGCGTTGCACAGCGATTTGGCTTTAGTATTATGAGCCTTGCATTTCCAGTTGCTTTATTAATAGAGCATGTTTATGCTCTCCCATTTAATAGTAAACCAGCAGCTTTATTATATGTTACAGATCATTATAGTTGGTCAGATACTTTAAAATATGGTGTTACTATGTTAATAATTTCATGGATTATGATTATTATTTGGGGTGAAACATGGCTTCGTTTTCTTGGACATACACCTAATGGCGTTTTTGGGATTTTATGAGATTTATTTTATAATTAATGCACTGAAATAGAATATTATATTCAAAAATGCAATAATTTAATGATTTGTTAATATGTAGAATAAGAAAACGGCTACTAACAGAAGTTTCTATTATCTTTAAATCCAAAAAACACAAAATATTATTTCTCAGCATTAATTGATTTGTTTAAATAATAAAATATTTTTGTGTGTTTTATTCTACTTGTTTAACAGTCGAATAAAAAAAATGTTCTATATGGAAAAATTAATAAGCGAATCTATAAAAATACACGACAAGTTTTCTTTTGAGATAAAGTTGGGTTATTCATCAGATTCTGAGATAAAATCGCCAGAGTATAGCATAAATATGTACATGTTTGTGCCTAATAGCTTAGATATTAATACATCTACGTATGAAAAAAGAGAATTTTATCATGATTTAAAATCAAACATTAGACTTATGACTCCTGTTTTTTTGTTGCGTGATATTTATTTATCTGATAATAGTCCTTTTAAACGATTAGAAAAAAGTTTTTATGAGTTGTCAAAAAAGCCAAATAAAGAAAATATTGAAAACTATGAGTTTCAGATAAAAATGTTTAGCTCGGTTGTTAAAAGTGCTGTTAGACGCGAAGTATTTCATATTAAAAACAATAAGATTGATGAAGATATCAATTTTTTAATAAGAGAATACATTCAAAAAATAACTGAGATACTTGAAAAATATAGAAGTTTAAGACGTATTATTAATGTGCCAACAATTGATACTAAATTTTTCAATATTTATTTATTTGGCGATGAATATCTTGGAAATCTTATTGAAAAATACACATTTAGATTATTGAGGTTTTTAAGAACAAAAACTTACAAAGCAGAATTAAAAATCAGATTAATTGATTTAATTAAATCAGAAATAGAATACAAAAAAGTAAAAAATCTTCCAGTAGCTACGGATAATTATAACAATAATGAAGAACTATTATACCGACGAAGTGTTTTAAAGAAATTTATTGAAAGTAAGCTGTTTTTGAATACCAGAGTAAAGGAAGAAGGTAAGCTTGCAGAACAAATAATATATAGTATTGCAGCTGGTATAGCAATGATTTTTGCTACAGGTATTGCATTTTACACTCAAAAAGAATATGGAAATTTTACAATTCCTTTGTTCATTGCTCTGGTTTTTAGTTATATGCTAAAAGATAGAATAAAAGAACTTGCCAGGATTTATTTTAGCGGTAGATATAGGAAGAATAAATTTGATCATAAAAGAAAAATTTATAGCGGAAAAAATAATAATGTTGGATATTGCAGAGAGAGCTTTAGTTATATTAGCGAAGAGAATATTCCAAAAAGCATAAGCAAAAGAAGAAATAGATCTCATTTAACCGAAATTGAAAATAATTGGCTTGGTGAAACAACTATTTTATATAAAAAACATATAAAAATATATGGTAAAGAGCTTAAAAGTGTATATAAAAAGTATAAAATAACTGGGATTAACGATATCGCCACTTTTAATATATCCAAATTTCTTGAAAAAATGAGTAATCCTGAAATTCCAATGTATATACTTGATGAAAAAAGTTATAAAAAAATCTATGGAAATAAAGTATACCATTTAAATATAATAATTTATTATAAAACGCCCAATAATGAGTTTTATAAAAGATATCGTGTTGTTTTAAACAGAAATGGAATATTAGGTATTGATAAAGTAATGGTAGAATCAAAAAATTAGTAAATTAGTAATTTAATAATGTCACCAATTAAGCAAATAAAAAAAAGTTTAACTTTAAATAAATTCTTAATATCGCAAAATATTTCTATTTGTTACACTTTATTGAAATACTCTGATGTACAGAGGTTTCGCTGTTTGTCAGCTTCGTGAAAATTGTCGGATTGCCGGCTTTTGAATGATTAAATATACGAATAAACCAATAACCAATATATTAATGACTAATATACTAATAAACTAACATTTAAAACTTGAAAATATGATAAATATTGCTTTATTTGGTCCTCCTGGTGCAGGAAAAGGAACACAATCAAAATTTTTACTCGAAAAATATAAGCTTTTTTATATTTCAACAGGCGATATTTTAAGAAATGAACTAGCCGAAGAAACAAAATTAGGTTTGCAAGCAAAAAGCATAATCGAAAAAGGCGGTTTGGTTTCTGATGAAATTATTGTTCAGATAATTGAAAAAACAATTAAAAATAATCCTGATGTAAACGGATTCTTGTTTGATGGTTTCCCAAGAACTTTTGTACAAGCGTATATTCTCGAAGGATTAATGATAAAACTAAACACAAAACTAGATGCTTTAATTAGTGTGGAAGTAACAGAAGATGAGTCTGTTAAGCGATTATTGTTT
>JAFGWC010000042.1 GCA_016937695.1 Bacteroidales bacterium | reverse complement strand
TGAACATAAGCATCATGAAGCAAAATATTGTAAGGTTTATCCAACTCTAATCGAAAAGCATTGAAGGCTAAGATTTTTTCATTGTTTAATTTTTCTTTGTCTTCAAAATCGGGATACAATTTTTCAAAAGTTTCAATTAAATCTAATTCACCTTCAAAAGTATATTCATAAAATGCTTTTAAACCAAAATTCTTCAATAATATTCTAGCAGAATCGGTTTGTTTTGCATCAGGATATAATTTTATGAAATCGCTTAAAGCTTGTCGGCTATTTTGGTTTTTGTATAAATCAAAAGCTAAAGAATTTCTGCTTGATATTGCTTTGTTTCTTAATTCTGCATCATTGTAGGATCTAATAAACTCATCGTAATTTTCAATAGTATTAATTTTAATTGTTTCTACAAATGCAAGATCCAAAATATTATTCTTTAAATCAGAAATTGATTGTTCGTTTATTTTGTATTCTAATAAATTACTTTTCTCTTTCTCATCTATTTTTTCAAAAGCTTTTTCTACACTTAATATATATTTGTATGCTCTGCTATAATTATGTTTATCGTAATCTAAATTTGAATATATTAATGCTAAACCATATTTTGATTCTAAAATATTTTTCTTTTTTGCGATTACTCTTTTAAATAATTCTATTGAAGTTTTATATTCTTTTTGATAATAAAACTGAAATGCTTTGTCAATATTTTGGGCTGACATAAAACTATTAATAATTACAAAGCCTATTAATAATTTTAATTTTAAATGAGTATTCATAAAGTGTCTTTTTATATATTTAAAATTATTTATATGCTGATATGCAATTGTTTACGCAAAATTTTTCAATTAAGATACAGAATGTTTATATAATTAAATTTGATTTTGAATTATTTTCACAATGTAGCTTATTACAACTATAGAAACAGTAAAAAAGAATAAATATTTTAGAATAGTAGCTCCATCTTTAAATTTTAAAAAAATATGAAAAATTAAAAAAACGAACATCACAATTGTAGGAATAAGTGCTGGATATAATTGTAAACTTTCAAGAACATTTCCTTTAATTAGCTCAATTGCAGCGCGTTGCATACCGCAACCAGGACAATCAATTCCAAAATAGTAATTATATGGGCAAGTTCCCATATTCGATTCTAACCACTTTATTAATTCTTCGCGCATTTAAAAAAATAATATTACACAAACAAATATAATCTATTTTAAAAAATATTAACGCGTTTAATCAGTCTTAAATAAGCTTGTAACAAAAATAAAATCAGCAATAAAATAATATAAAGAAAATCAATATAAAGCTAATGAGATTTCTAAAATAAAATAAGTACAGTAATATCAATTAAATTAGTTAATTTTGCGGCCTAAAAATTTGATAAATTATGTCATTAAAGTCAGAAATTGAAAGAAGAAGAACTTTTGCTATCATAAGTCATCCGGATGCAGGAAAAACGACACTTACAGAAAAGTTATTATTATTTGGCGGTGCTATTCATATTGCAGGAGCAGTTAAATCTAACAAGATAAAAAAAACAGCTACTTCCGATTTTATGGAAATTGAGAGGCAAAGAGGAATTTCCGTTGCAACTTCTGTTATGGGTTTTGATTATAGAGATGTTAAAATAAACATACTTGATACACCAGGACATAAAGATTTTGCTGAAGATACTTATAGAACTTTATCTGCTGCGGATAGTGTTATTGTAGTTATTGATGTAGCAAAAGGAGTTGAGCCTCAAACTGAAAAACTTGTAGAAGTTTGCAAAATGAGAAAGACACCTATAATTGTGTTTATCAATAAGTTAGATAGAGAGGGAAAAGATGCATTTGAGCTTTTAGATGAAATTGAACAAAAATTAGATTTAAAAGTAAAACCATTATCTTGGCCAATTGGTATGGGTCATAATTTTAAAGGTGTTTATAATTTATTTGAAAAGAAATTATTTTTATATAGTAAATTAGATAAACAAACAATAGAAGAACCAAAAGAAATTAAGGATTTGGCAAGCCCTGAATTTGATAAATTCCTAGGGAATTCAGCTAATAAAATGCGCGAAGAGCTAGAACTTGTAGAAACTGTTTATCCTAAATTTGAAAAGGGAAGATATATAAATAGTGAAATTGTACCTGTGTTTTTTGGAAGTGCTTTAAATAATTTTGGAGTAAAAGAGTTATTAGATTGTTTTTTGGATATTGCTCCTTCACCACTTCCAAGACATACTGATATAAGAGACATTAGTCCGTATGAAGATAGATTTACAGGATTTGTATTTAAGATACACGCTAATATGGATCCAAATCACAGAGATAGAATTGCATTTATAAAAATATGTTCAGGCATTTTTAAAAGAAACACTAATTACCTTCATACAAGACTTGGAAAAAATTTAAAATTCTCAAGCCCTACAGCATTTATGGCTCAAAAAAAATCTGTAATAGACGAAGCTTATCCGGGCGATATTGTTGGTATACATGACACAGGAAATTTTAAAATAGGTGATACTTTATCCGAAGGAGAAAAAATTCAATTTAAGGGAATTCCAAGTTTTTCTCCTGAAATATTCAAATATATAGAAAATGCAGATCCTATGAAATCCAAGCAGCTCAATAAAGGAATTGATCAATTGATGGATGAAGGTGTTGCTCAATTATTTACGCGTTCGTTTAATGGAAGAAAAATAATAGGAACCGTTGGAGCTTTGCAATTTGAGGTTATAGAATACAGACTAAAACATGAATATGGTGCAACATCAAGGTATGAATCTGGTGATTTTTATAAAGCTTGTTGGATTACTGGAGATGTAAAAGAACTTAAAGAACTTAAGATAAAGAAATACAGAGCAATGGCAACCGATAAACATGGAAGAGATGTTTATTTAGCAGAATCTCCATATTCGTTACAAATGGTACAGGAAAATTATAAAAAATTACAATTCCATTTTAAATCAGAATTTTAATTACAAAAAAACCGGATTTTAAAAATCCGGTTTTTTTGTATAGTAATAAAATATATTTTATTGATTATCAATCTATTAAATATACTTGAGCTCCTTTAAACAAGATTTAATTGTTTGAAAAGTATCTTCAATATCGTTATCTAAACCAACAGAAAAACGAACTAAACCCTCAGAAAGCCCCATTTCTTTTTGCACATCTTCAGGAACTTCAGATGAAGTACTTTTTCCTGAATTACTGAATAAAGTTTTAAAATAGCCAAGACTAACAGCAAGATAACCAACGCCTTTATCTTGCATCAATTCCATCAATTTACCAGCTTTTTCAGCAGTTTCCATGTCAATGGCAATCAAACCGCTATATCCAAATTCTGTGTTCATATTTTTAGTCATTAACTCATGTCCGGGATGAGATTTTAAACCAGGATATGAAACTTTTAATCCTATTTCAGCGAATTTTTCAGCAAGATACATAGCATTCTTACTGTGTTGTTTCATTCTAATATGCAAAGTATTCAAATTTTTCAAAATACTTGAAGATCTTAAAGGATCAAGAACTGGTCCTAAAAGCATAGCAGTTCCATTATTAACATCAATTAAAGAATTAATGAAAACATTATCGGCACAAATAGCACCGGCAACGGCATCATTTTTACCATTAATAAATTTAGTCATACTATACACAACTATATGAGCTCCAAGCTTATAAGGTGAAATAATCATAGGTGTAAAAGTATTGTCAACCATTAATTTAATACCATTTTTATTTGCGATTTCTGCCATTGCCGGAATATCAGAAATTTGCAATAATGGATTTGTCATAGCTTCTGTATAAATAAGCTTTGTATTAGGCTTAATTGCTTTTTCAATTGCATTTAAATCAGTTGGATTTACAAAACTTACGCTGATATTAAATTTAGGCAGATAATTTTTTAAGAAAGCAAAAGTTCCGCCATAAGTGGTAACACTAGAAACTATATGATCACCACTGTTACATAATTGCAAAATAGCATTTGTAATTGCGGCCATACCAGAAGCAGTAACCCAAGCAGATTCGGTGCCTTCCATTGCTGCTAAAGCATCAGATAAATATTTATTTGTAGGATTCCAATGCCTTGAATAAAGAAAACAGCCTTCAGTTTCGCCATGAAAAGTATCAAGCATTGTATTTGCACCTAAAAAAGTAAATGTAGATGAGTCGGTTATAGAAGGATTTACACCTCCAAATTCACCAAATTGCTCAAGTTTTTGAACAGCTTTTGCAGGATCGAATTTCATAATATTTGATTTTATATTAATATATAGCGTTTATTTATAATTCGATAGCAATATTACGAAATAATTTACTATTTGTCAAATTTATTGTCGTATAATTTACATTTTAACACAATATGCAAAAATATCGATACAAATTATAAGTCAATCAATATATAATTTAAAAAATCAGAAATTGAAATTATTAAAAGGAAAATAAATAAGTTTAACTGAAAAACTTGCTTAGTTTGTCATAAAAAAATCTACTTAATCTCTTAAAAAAAGCTTCTTCCTGTTCAGGAATGCTAAAATATCCTTGTCCATCGGTAGATCCATATCCATAGCTATAACCATAACTAAAACCATATCCGTATTTTAAGCCAAAAATTACAGATTGATTAATATCATTAATTAAAATTCCGATATTTTCCAAACTCCCTTTTTCAGATAATTCATTAATTATTTTTAGAACATTTTTACTAGAATAATTTTGCCTAATAACAAAAATATTTAGATCTGAATATTTAGAAATTAACATAGCATCAGTAACATGAGCAATTGGAGGAGTGTCAATTACAATATAATCAAATTGACTTTTTAGATTAGCGATTAAATTCCTCATTCTTTCAGATTCTATTAGCTCAGCCGGATTTGGAGGAATTGGTCCTGATGGTATTATATATAAATTTTCGATATGTGTTTCATAAATAATCTCGTCAATTGTATTATTGCCTATTAAAAAAGTACTCAATCCTATATTATTATTCACATTAAAAGATTGTTGAACTTTTGGTTTTCTTAAATCTAAACCTATTAACAGAGTTTTTTTATTTGATTTTGCAATAATTGCAGCCAAATTTATAGAACAAAAAGATTTTCCTTCGCCACTTATAGTTGAACTAATAAGAATTACAGGATTTTCTTTATCTATTAATAAATATTGGATATTAGTTTTCAATAAACGAAAAGATTCAGCAATTGGCGAATTTGAATGTGTGAAAACAGGAATATTTTCTTTTGAAATATTGTTATTTATTGAGGCTACAATAGGAATTTTAGTGTTTTTCTCGATTTCAATTTTGTCAATAATTTTATTATTTAAAAAATCCTTTAAAAAAATTATTAATATAGGAATTAAAATGCTTATTAAAATTAGTTTATTCCTATTTTCACCAGGTTTTGGCGATTTTTTTATAACATTTTCCAATCTGGCTGAATCTAATATTTTTGCTCCCGGACTATTTGTGGCCATAGTAATTCCGGCTTCAGTTCTACGTTCTAATAAAAAAGTATAGATATTGTCATTTAATTTAAATCTTCTTTCAATTTTCATCATTTCTCTCTCAACTTTCGGAATTTTCCTTAGATCTGAATTGATTTTTGATATTTTTTTAAGTATTTCATCAGAATTATATTTATGTAAATTTATACTTTTTGAGATATGATTAATCAGCTCTTTCTCATTTTCTAAAATCTGCAATTCCAAAATATTAAAATTTGGGATGTCTTTTTTTATATCATATTTAAGAATCTCTCTTTTTGATTTCAATTCTTGTAACTTATCAATAAGTGCACTCAAAACCGGATCTTGTATATCAATAAAACTAGGTGCAATTATCAATGAAGCATCTTTTTGCTCTTCAATATTTTTCATTAAATACTGATAGAAATTAAGTTTTAAATTAGATGTTTTTTTTTCAGCTTGTAGTTGTATCAGTTCATTAAAAAGCATTTCGCCTTCTTTTCCAATATCTAATATTTGATTTGATTGTTTGAAAAACTGAAGATTATCTTCGGCATCAGATAATGAATCTACAACACTTTCAAGTTGATAATCGATAAAACTTATTGTATTTTTCACAATTCTGTTTTTATCGGCTAATCTTCTTTTCAAAAATACTTCTGATAATTCATTTTGATAATCAACCATTCTTTGCGGCACAGTACCATTTATCCATAACCACAGAATTGAACTGTTCGGACTTCTCAAATCAACATTCAATCTTCCTGAATATGAATTAATTAACGAATTTAAATTGTTTTTATAAAAATAATAGACATTATCAATATTTTCATTAAAATTATCTTTAAACTTATCATTAATAGAAATTTTAAAATTTATTTTTGGATGATAAAAATATTCTCCGAATTTTAAGTTTTCATTTATTCCTAATCCTTCATTACTTAGTTTATATTCTTTTTCAGATAAAATTTTAACATGAAATTCTAAATAATCAGTTTGCGGTTTTAATGTATCTAATTCAACAGCAAAAGGGCATGATTTATATAAATCGACATCACTTCTAAATTTTTCATATTTAAAATAAGAAATTTCAAAATCCAAATTTTCAATTGCTTCTTTAGTCAAAGAAAACGATTTTAAAACACCTATTTCATTTTCTGTGTTTTTCCTGTTATCGAACAAATTTAATCCACCAACAATTTTTTGTGTGCTTTGAAAATCATCTGTCAAAATTATTGTTGAATTTGAAACATAACTTGCTATTGTAAATCTATTATTTAAATAATTTACAATAAAAGCAATTATTATAGAAATAACAAACAAATACCAAAAAGCAATTAGTTTTAGCAAATAGTTTTTTAAATCAAAAGAAGTTTGCTCTGTTTTAGGCGTAAATTCGTTCATAAAAATTAAAATAAACTTATCATTAATAAAATTAAAGTGGCAGTAGAAGTTATTGTTGTTAAAATGGTTGTATAATCTGCAACTCCAAGTCTAAAAGATTTATTAATAAGCGGTTCAACAATTATAATATCATTTGGCAATAAATAATAATTCGATGAAATTAATAATTCTCTTTTTGTTAAATCTATACTAAATGTTTTTGTTCCTGTAGAAGTAGTTCTTACAATAAACACTTTTCTTTTATCTCCATAATCGGTAATTCCTCCTGCTAAAGCCAATCCGTCTAATATATTAATATTGTCCTGCAACACAGAAATTTTTCCTTGATTATTAACTTCACCTAAAAATGTTAAATAAAAGCTTACTAGTTTTACAGTAACCGAAGCGTTATTTAAAAATTCATCCGTTTTTTTCTGAACTTTTTCTTGAACTTCTTTAATTGACAAACTATCAACTTTTATATCACCCAAAATTTGAAGTTTTATAAAACCATTTTCATTTACTGTGTATCCATCTAAAAAAAAGCTTTTTGCTTGACTTAAATTATTTACAGATTCGGAATTATTAAAGTATTTATTAATGTCTTCATTTGTAGAAGAAATTTTTACATATAAAATATCATTTTTCTGAATTTTATATTCAGGCTCTTTATTTGAATATTCACTAATTGTTTCAAAAATTTCACTTTTATCTTGTAAATATCTAATTTTATTGTGTATACAAGAAGGAAAAAGAATTACTAAAACAAAACAAAAAAATAGTATTTTATACATAGTTATCTAAAAAAAATTATTATTACAATTGCTTTATTACAAAACTAATAATAATAAAATAAATTACATCATATAACAATATTCATATTAATTATACAATGTATAATTCTATTCATCAAAAATACATCATCAATATTTGTTAATTTTTCACATTATTCTTAATTTGCCTAATATTAGTTTTAATATAAAATTTAATGAATATCGATTCAAACTTTTTTAAGATAAAACATAAAAATATAGCACCAAAATCAGGAAGCATTCTGGTTTCTGAGCCATTTTCAAAAGATGCTTATTTTAAACGCTCTGTTGTTTTGATTACTCTTAACAACGAAGAAGGAGCAATTGGATTTATTTTAAACAAATTTGTTAAAATTTCATTTAAAGAATTAATAGGTGAAAATATTGAATTTAATGCGAATGTTTCAATAGGCGGACCAGTATCAATAGATAGAATTGATTTTTTACATACTATTGGTGAAAAAATACCAAACAGCAAAAAAATTGTTGACAATATATATTGGGGAGGAGATTTTTCATTTCTTTTAGAATTAATAAAATCAAATCTGATAAAAGATAATCAAGTTAGATTTTTTATTGGATATTCAGGATGGGGAAAAAATCAGTTAAAAACCGAAATAGAAAATGATTATTGGATAGTTACAAACTCCGATTCTAAAACAATTATGCAAACCGACAAAAACTATTGGCAATCTACTTTACAAAGGTTAGGTGATAATTACAAAGCTTGGTTTAATTTACCCGAAGACCCAAGTTTAAACTAAATTACTAAAAATCAATATTAGTTTTATTTACAATTAATTAGAAAATATTATAAATTCAATTCAAAGATTTAATAATATTTAATAATTTTTTATAAATTTACTTTTCAAACTCAAATTATTTGAAAAATGATTTAAATAAAACTATTTATCAATAAAATAATCTTTAAATTTATTGGTATTAATTTAAATCAAACTTATATTTATAAATCAATTATATATATTTGTAGAAAAAAGATAAAATAATGGCATTAAATTTAAATAAAATTAAAGGATTATTTATTGTTCCTGAAGATGAGACAGAAGAATCTAAAACAATAAAAAAAGAAGAAAAAAAAGAAACCAATCAAAAAATTGAAAAAATTGAAAAGCCTGTTTTTCAACACACAAGTTCAGTTTCGCCTACAAATGAGCCTGAAAAAGGCACTTTCAATAAACAAATCTTTAATTCTTTAACAAAAGCGATTGCAGACTCAAACTTACCAGGAGAAGATTATCTTGAATTTATGGATGCTTTAATGGCAATGAAAGATATTCCGCTTGATCAAAAAATAAAAATGCAAACAGTTCTTGCCACACTTTCAACGAAAGGCTTAACTGTTCAAAAATTACTTGAAAGTGCCGAATACTATCTTAAAGTTTTAGAAAACGAAAAAGAAAAGTTTAAGCAAGCAATGGCAGGTCAAACACATGGTAAAGTTGACGAAAAACAAAAACAAATAAAAACGCTTGAGCAAGAAATTCAAAAAAAATCTGAACAAATTAAAATATTAACTGACGAAATAACTAATAATCAGGAAAATATAAGCAAAATTAAAGAATCAATAAAAGAGGCAGATGTTAAAATAAAATCAACCGAAAATAATTTTAACATAACTTACGAACATGTTGAAAAACAAATAAAAGAGAATATAGAAACAATTAAAAGTTTATCACCAAATAATAAATAAATATAATGGACGATTTGACAAAACAAAAAATGAAAAGCTTCTGGCAAAGACCCGAAGGTAAAACAGGCATGGTTGTTATTATAGGAATTATTGTTGTTTTTGCACTATTTGCAACGCCTATTTTTATTTTTCTTCAAAGCCTTTTTCTTAATGCAATTACCACAATAGCGCTATTTGTTGTATTAGCACTTATGGTTTATATTATTTTAGACCCAAAAGTAAGAGCTTTAGTTTGGTATATGTATAAAAGTGTTATGAGATGGATTACAAGTTTATTTGTTCAAATTGATCCAATCGGCATATTAAAATCATATATTGAATATTTATACAATAACCTTAAAGAAATGAATGCCCAAATTGCTAAGCTTAAAGGGCAAATTTCTAAGCTTGCAAGACTTATTGAAACCAATAAAAAAGAAATGGAAGACAATATGAAAATGGCAGAACAAGCTAAGAAAAAAAATAATATGGAACTAGTTGCCATTAATACTCGCCAATTTGGAAGACTTAAAGAAACAAACGAAAGATACATTGTTCTTTTAAATAAAATTCAACTCTTATACAAAGTTTTATCTAAAATTCATGCAAATTCAGGATATTTAATTAAAGATACTGAGAATGAAGTAAGAATGCGCGAGCAAGAAAGAATTGCTATTAAAGCTGGACATTCAGCAATGAAAAGTGCTATGAATATTATTAGTGGAGATCCAGACAGAAAAATGATGTTTGATATGGCTACCGAAATGATTGTTGAAGACGTACATAATAAAATTGGAGAAATGGAAAGATTTATTGAAGTTTCAGGAAGTTTTATCGATAGTATAGATTTACAAAACGGAGTTTATGAACAAGAAGGAATTGACCTGCTTGAAAAAATGGAAAAAGAAGGAATGTCTTTCCTACTTGGTGATTCTCCTGCAGAATTATCTGATGCTAAGCAAGAAATTATTGAAGAGGATAATACTGATATTGGAAATGTTAGTTCATACACAAATTTGTTCGACTAAATCTTTAATTATCAGAATATTGTAAAATATTAAATTTAACTATAAATAAACTATTATGAAATCACAACTTACACCATTTTCAAAATTACTTATTGTTGCAGTGGTAGTTGGTGGTATAGCTGCTGCTATATACTTTACTCCAATAAAGAAATATATAATTCCAGATGAACAATCTTTCAATCAAGATGCAGATGAAGATTATTCTTCTTCAGATGGCGATGTAATAAAAATTGGCGTTGTTACTTGGGGCGGATATGCCGGTGGTCAATATTTTAACGAAGGATTTAAGGCAAACTCTAAATCAAGATTCTATAAAGACTATGGTTTTAAAGTTGAATTTAAAGTCCTTGACGATTTTAACGCCTCAAGAAGCGCATGGAAAGCCGGAGAAGTAGATTTACTTTGGGCTACAATTGATGC
Organism: Bacteroidales bacterium; assembly: GCA_016937695.1. GTDB lineage: Bacteria > Bacteroidota > Bacteroidia > Bacteroidales > NBLH01 > NBLH01. Next base: position 26,203 of record JAFGWC010000042.1, on the reverse strand, counting down.
TTTTACAACAGAAGCCGGAGGTTTATGGAATGAATTTGAACCTCAGGTTATTTTTCAGGCAGACTGGTCAAGAGGTGGCGATGCAGTTGTTGTTCGTAGAGGGATAAATAAAGTTAGCGATTTAAAAGGTAAAAAAATTGCTTTTGCTGAAATGACACCTAGTCATACTTTTCTTCTTTGGTTACTTGAAGCTGGAAATATGAATCCAAATGATATTCAAGCAGTTAAAGTAGCCAGCGCAATAGATGCCGCTGATTTATTCAAAAAAGGACAAGTTGATGCAGCTGTTGTTTGGAGCCCAGATGATGCAGATTGTGTTGCCAAAGTTACAGGTTCAAAAATATTACAAAATACAAAACAAGCTTCAAATATTATTGCTGATATCTTTATTGTTAAAAAATCCTATTTAGAAAAAAACAGAAGGCAATTAGAAAAACTTGTTGAAGGTTGGTTTAAAGGAGCTGCTGAAATAAACACTTCTGATGAAGCAAAACAAAAAGCTGCAAGAATTTTAGAAGACGGTTTAGCTCAGCCTTATGATTTTTGCTATGACGCCATAAATAATGTTCGCCTTTGTACTTATGGCGATAATGTGAATTTTTATAATCTAAAAGGTAGCTTTACAGGTGTTACTGGTGAAGACATTTATAACAAAATGGAAATTAAATACAGAAATACAGGATATATTACTGATAAGATTCCAAACTGGCGTTTAGTTGGTAATTCATCTATTATTTCTGCTTTAAATATGACCGGAAATGAACAAGCTTCAGAAGGTGGAGTTACTTTTTCTGAAGTTACAGAAGATGTTAAAACTTCAGCTGCAATTTCAACAAAATCAGTTAGCATAACTTTTAGCTCAGGTTCATATACACTTGATGAAAACATGAAGTATATTATTGATAATGAGTTTCTTGATATTGCAAAATCTTTTGCAAGCTCAAGAATTAGGATTGAAGGAAATACTGACAATACAGGAAATGCTGATGCAAACAAAGCCCTTTCTTATAAACGAGCACAAGCAGTCGCAAACTACCTTATTAATGAACACAATTTTGCAAAAAATAGATTTATTGTTATTGGTAATGGCCCTGACAAACCTATTGCATCAAATGCAACAGATGAAGGTAGATCAAAAAACAGAAGAACTGATTTTGAATTAGTTGAAAAATAAATAATAACTATAATGTTTAAATTATTATAATGCTATATTGCTCTATTGTTAAAAAAACATACGAATAAATTTAACATTAGTGCAATATAGCATATAGCAATAAAGCTATTTTTTTACTTTTTTTTTACAACTTTCATTAAATAAACCTATTCTATGAGAAAACTGTTTAAAATTGGTGGCATTCTACCTAAAAAAACAACTTTAATAATTGAAATAGCTGGCCTTTTATTTTTTATTCTAGTTTGGTGGTTACTTACACATCCTTTCAACTCGCTTTCTATTCAATTTAATGCCACAGATGGAGTTGGCCCATACAAATTTGAATGGACAGGCCCTAATAATTTTAAAAAAATTATTGAAACAGGAAATGGTGAAATAAAAGGCTTATCAAAAGGGCTTTACAAAGTAAAACTAACAGATTCAAATAAAGAAGTTATTGATTTATCAATCGACATAGGAAATTCGCAAAAAGATACAACAATTTTATATCCTACAGAACAAAATTATTCGGTTGAAAATGAATTTAAAACATTACCACTTGGAATTAGATTGGATGGAACAACAAAAAGCTCAATTATAAATAAAGCAGTTTTCCCTTCACCACTTGCAGTTTTATCTTCATTTAAAGAATTACATTTTGAAAATTATCTAGTAAAAAATGCTATTATTTCAATCAAACTTAATATTTGGGGTTATATTGAAGCTATCACATTATCTCTTATTATTGGTTTTATGATAGGATTAGTTCCTTTTTTCAGAAGTTTATTGAGAAAATATATTGATGCAATAAGATTTGTTCCTTTAGCTGCAGTTACCGGATTATTTATAGCATGGTTTGGAATTTATATGGGAATGAAAATTCAATTTTTAGCCTTTGGTATTTTTGTTTTTCTTGTTCCTGTTGTTGTTCAAAGAATTGATGAAGTTGAAAAAGTATATCTTCAGACTTCATATACTTTAGGTGCTACAGACTGGCAAACTTTTAGAAATGTTTATTGGCCAAGTGTAACTTCCAGAATTATTGATGACATTAGAGTTTTAACTGCTATATCATGGACTTACATTATTGTTGCCGAGCTAGTTAATACAGAAGAAGGTGGACTTGGATCATTAATTTTTAAAGCTCAACGTTCAAGCAGATTAGATAAAGTATTTGCAATACTTTTACTTATTATTATTATTGGTTTTATTCAAGACATAATTTTCTCATGGTTAGACAAAAAACTATTTAAATTTAAATACCCTTCAAAAAGTGAATAAGTATTGTTGGAAATTTTAAACATTGCGGAGAAACAAATCTCAAACTTGGATATAATCATAAAAAAAAGACATATGAATAATGCAGTAAATTTTACAAATACAGAACTTCCTGACATATTAGAAATAAGAAATGCAAATCAAACTTATGATAATGGGAAATCTTTTATTCTAAAGGACTTTAATTTACTTATCGAAGACCAACCTGATCAAGGTCAGTTTATTGTTCTTTTAGGACCTTCAGGATGTGGAAAATCAACAGTTTTGAGATATTTAGCCGGATTACAGCAACCTACAAGTGGTGAAATTTTTATTAAAGAGAAAAAAAGAACTAATGACGATAGAATTGGAATGGTTTTTCAGCAATATTCATCGTTTCCATGGATGACAGTTTTAGAAAATGTTGAACTTGGTTTAAAATATAAAGGTGTTGACAGTAAAGAGCGCAAAGAAAAAGCAATGGAAATGATTAAAATTGTCGGTCTTGAAGGTCATCACAAAAAATTTGCTCAATACCCTACTCTTTCAGGCGGTCAACTTCAGAGAGTTGCTATTGCAAGAAGCTTACTTGTAAATCCAGAAATTGTATTAATGGATGAACCTTTTGGCGCTTTAGATACAAATACTCGTTTGAAAATGCAGGATTTTCTTATTTCTGTTTGGGAACAAGTTCATCCAACAATCGTATTGGTAACACACGATATTTCAGAAGCTGTGTATTTAGGTGATGATGTTTATATTTTGTCAACAGCACCAAGCAGCATTATCGAACATGTTAAAATAGATTTACCATTCAAAAGAACCAAAGAAATAAAAAGAAGCCAAAAATTTACAGATTACGTTTTTTATCTTGAAGACAGAATGATGAGTTTTGAAGTTTAATAAAAGTAACACTTTCCTAAAAAGTATGTAAAGCCGATTTTCGAATCGGCTTTTTTTATGGTTTAATTTCCCTTTAAGGCTCCGGAAGGCATAAATCTAAAATCATTTTTATTTCCAATATGCGATTTTCGATTAATTTATTTACGAACAGAAACCAGTAACTAGAAAAAAATATCGAATATCGAACAAGGAATATTGAATGATGATTTTTTTAAATTACCAATTACTAATACATCAATTACCAATAATAAGAGGCTTGCAGGATTTTTAGTTATTCATATCTTAAAGCAATAATTGGATCTAATTTAGAAGCTTTTACCGCAGGAAGCATTCCTGATGCCAAACTCACTCCCAAACATAAAATTACTCCGCCAATTACCCAAACCCATGGAATTATAAATGGTGTTCCTACAGAAAGAGCCACCAAATTGCCCATAATTATTCCAAGAAGAATTCCTAATGCACCTCCAAACTGACCAATTAAAATCGCTTCAAACAAAAATTGTTGTTTTATAGTTGAAGATTTTGCCCCAATTGCTTTTCTTGTACCAATTTCTCTTGTTCTTTCAGCTACCGAAACAAGCATTATATTCATTAAACCAATTGCTGCACCAAAAAGAGTTATGATGCCAATAATCGTAGCTGCAATTGTAACAAAACTAAGGTTTTCCAATAACATCTGAGCCAAATTATCGCTTTTAGAGATATTAAAATCAGATTCATCTGTTTTGTCTAATCGTCTAATTACTCGAAATAATCCTTCAGCTTCACCTGTTCCTATTTCTAAAAGTTTGGGGTCATAAGGCATTACATTTATCCGAAAAGACATTTCTGGCCTTGAAAAATATTGGCGCACATTTGTAACAGGAATCATACAAGCTTTATCATCACTAAATCCCATACTTGAACCTTTTGATTTTAATACTCCAACTACCTTATATTTTCCATTACCAATTGCAATAATTTTATTAATAGGATTTACGCCTTTTTCGAATATATTTTTAGCTAAATCACTTCCAATAATAGCTAAATTCCTACTGTTTTCAATTTCAACTTCAGTAAAATTACGACCTTTATCTATTTCATAACCACCAGTTAGCAGAAAATTTTCATCAACTCCTCTGACAGGAATATTAGGGTCTGTTTTTTTAGATTCGTATTTAACAGTTGCAATACCTGTTCCGTTTACTGAAATACTAACAGCAGCAGGAAAAATAAACTCATCTTTAAATCTTTTTGCTTCACGATATGTTATATATGAAAAGTTTTTTGCTCTATATCTATCTTTGCCTATATGAACATGCATGCCTCTGCTTTCAATTGTAAATGTATTAGCTCCCATTCTCATAAACTGACTGCTGATAGAAGCTTTAATTGCGTCAATAGCTGTTAAAATTCCAACAAGAGCCATAATTCCAATAGCAATAATCAAAATAGTAAGTATTGACCTTAAAAGATTTGATTTAATTGAATCAAATGATATTTTAAGATTTTCTTTAAGTAAATCTCCATATCCGAACATAGAACTATAATTTTAACAAAGTTATTAAATTATTAATTATAGGATTAACATTTTAAACCTTTTATTATCTTTTAATTGTACTTTTCAGCAATTTTCTCCGCACATCTTTCACCATCAATAGCTGACGAAACAATACCTCCAGCAAAACCTGCACCCTCACCGCTTGGATATAAATTACTTATTTGTGGATGATTTAACATTTCTTTATCTCTCGGAATTCTTACTGGTGAAGAGCTTCTTGATTCAACACCAATAATTACAGCTTCGTTTGTTAAATATCCTTTCATTTTTTTACCGAAAATTTTAAACCCTTCTTGCAATCGTTTCGAAATATTTTCGGGCATCCAAAAATGCAAAGGAGATGATACAATTCCAGGATGATATGAAGTATCTGGCAAATCATACGATAATTTTGAATTTACAAAATCGTGAAGCCTCTGTGCAGGAGCAGTTTGTCCTTTTCCGCCATTTAAGAAAGCTAAATTTTCAAAATGTTCTTGAAATTTTAAACCTGCAAGTGCACCATATTCTTTATATTGCAAAGTGTCTTCTTCTCTAATTTCAACTACCATTCCTGAATTTGCAAATTTCGAATTTCTGCTGGAAGGCGACATTCCATTAACAACAACTTGATTTACTTCAGTTGCCGAAGGGACAATAAAACCTCCCGGACACATGCAAAAAGAATATACTCCACGCTCATTTACCTGAGAAACAAGACTATACGAAGCAGCAGGTAAATGTTCACTTCTTATATCACAATTATATTGTATAGAATCGATTAAATTTTGCGGATGCTCAACTCTAACTCCCATAGCAAAAGTTTTTTGCTCAAGAAGAATATTTTTTTCATGTAATAAATAATAAATATCTCTTGCTGAATGACCTGTTGCAAGAATAATATCACCTACATTTATTTTATCGCCATTTGAAGTAATTGCTTTAGATATTTTATTATCAACAAGCTCTATATCAATTAGTTTTGTATTAAAGTGGATTTCGCCGCCTGCATTTAAAATAGTTTCTCTGATATTTTTTATTATTCCAGGCAATTTGTTTGTCCCAATATGTGGATGGGCTTCAATAAGTATTTTTTCAACAGCTCCATGATATTTAAGAACCTCTAATATTTTTTTAACGTTTCCACGTTTTTTCGATCTGGTATAAAGTTTTCCATCTGAAAAAGTTCCTGCACCACCTTCGCCAAAACAATAATTTGAATCAGGATTAACAATATGTTTTCTGTTTATTGCAGCTATATCAAATCTTCTGTTTCTAACATCTTTACCTCTTTCTATAATTACCGGCTTAAATCCAAGTTCAATTAATCTTAAAGCAGCAAATAAACCTGCAGGTCCAGAACCTACTATCAAAACTTCTTTTTTATTTGCAACAGACTGATAATTAGGATTAAATAGTTCTTTTGTTGGAGGAATTTCATCAAAAACCACAAAAAATTCGACTACTATTTTAACTGATTTTCTAGCATCAATAGACTTTTTTACTACTTCAAAAAAAGTTATTCTATTTTCCTCTATATTTAAGTCTTTTGCTATATAGTTCTTGTATTCCGTTTCAATTGAAGCTTCTTCAGGACTTAAAATTAGTTGTATATTCTTTTGCATTATTAAATTTTTTATTCAAATGCGAATATACTTAGTAAATTATAAATACTAATTATATTTATATAAAAGATTTAATATTGGATTTTTGTTAAAAAATGTCTTGTTTATATTTTTTGTTTGATTCTCTATAAATGTGTTTTTTATACTTCCTCAATAAATTTTCCATATTTATATTCGCATAATTGCTTAAACCTATTCATTGTATTAGAAGTAACTCTGTTATGAATAAACTCCCAAAGCTTATTTATAATTTTCTTTTTCGACCATTCTTTATGTCCATAGAAATTAAACCCTACTAAAAGAAATAATTGAGCTTGTTTAGTTTTATTTTGAACAATAATGCGTGAACGTACATACATTGAAAATACTCCTCCCGGATATCCCAGCGCCTATATCATATATTTTATTTTTAGTTCATCATGCTCCACCATCACACCAATAAGGTATTTGATAACATCACGTATACTATTAGGCTGACAAAGAGTCCTTGACCATTTAGGTAATAGAAGAATAGGCGAATTTTTCACCAATTTTTTTAGAATTTCAAAAGAAGCTCTTACAGATTCAATAATAACTGCATCCATTGATATCGTTAAAGAAACAGTACCTTTTGAAAGTTCCTCAGAAACTTTTAATCTGCTTTTTAAATGGTTAGATAATTTTTTCATCTGCTGTATATCACCAAGTGCCTCAAGATATATTATTCTACTAACTTTTTCCTTTTTCAGCAGCTTTTCTAAAATTAATTGCTGATTCTATTTCCACTGAACTAAAATTATTTCTGCCAAGGCGTAAGGAATGAATTAAATAATAACCAATTTTTACACTCTCCAATGTAACCTGTTGCTCCTGTAACTAATATTTTTCCCAATTTAGTTTTTGGGTTTTTAGGAAAATCATCATTATTTACTAATTCAAGATTCAATTAATTATTGTTTTAAGATTTTGGGTTAAGGATAATTTTGTAGAATATACAATTATTTGTTTACTGATAAAGTTTTATATTATTTATTTTATGAAATTTTATTATAAACTACATTACAAAAAATTAATTTATAGGAAATACTTTATGTTTATAATACTATTTGAAAATATAAATCCTGTTTCAATGAAAATTAAAACAGGATTTATTGATTTTTGGAGATTAAATATTTTTAATTTCATTTATGAATTTAGCATTTTTCATAAAACGATTTTTTTCTTGTTTATAAAAACTGCCAATGTATCCATTTATAGATAACACAATCCTAACTAATTATTAACCAAGCATTTAAAACCGGACTGTAATATTAAATCCAAACCTCCATCCTTCAAAAGCCAAATCATTCGTATTGTGACTATAATTTTCTTGAGCAATAATTCCTTCGTAATTTGCAGCAAATACCTGAAAAGCATGCGTGCTTGTGCCAAATTCTACACCCAAACCGATATTCGGCAGAGGTTTACTTTGACCATCCCAAGCTTTTTTTAACCCGAAAGGTTGACAATACTCAGCAATAGCAGATATGTTTTTATGAAATCTGTAACGTGCTCCAAACATTGCTCCTATGTAATCATTTTTCCATTTTCCTATTGTATCGACTTGAGAATTTTGAACCAAATCAGTAACTGCATTAAAATGTGAAAAACTACCAGCTAATTGAACACTAAGTTCATCTGTAAATTTTCTTGACACAATAACCTGATTGAAAAAAGAAAGTCTGTTTTTAAAATTATAGTTTACTCCATAAATTTCTTTATCTCTTCCATCTATAACTATATTACCAAAATAAGAAACAGACACTGGGATTTTACCATTTCGCGTTTGTGAGATAATTTTGTATTTTCCCTGAAACTCTTGCATTTTTTTATATTTCTCAGTTCCAAATCCAATAGAAATATCTTCAGTTATACCATAATTTAAGCCTAATCTAATATTCGAACTTGCATAAATTCCAAATATATCACCCATTTCTTTAATTTTACCAAAACGGTGATGAATAGAAAAATGAAACTGCTTAGCACTAGGACCTTCAGTTGTTTGGTTATCAATAATCATACTTGAATTCCATGGTCTTCTTAACGGAAGCATCCCATCTTTATCAACAACATTAACTATTGTATCAGTCTGAGCATAAGTAAATCCTACCATTAACACCATACATATACAAAGTGATAAAGGCCTTATTATATTTTTTATTTCCATAATTTTCATCAAAATATGTTTTAAATTATTATTCAGAAACTTGATTAAGCTATTTGTCAATTATTCATTTTAAAAATTGAAGTCAAATAGTCTTCATTCCAAAAAATTTAATTATCAAGAGCTCCTTCTTCTATCCATGTTAATACAAGTAATGATTCAGTAGCTGAATACTTTTCTGGATGAGTTCCATTTGGATCTGGCTTAGTATAAATTAAACTTTGATTAGGTGCAGTTAAGTTAAGGCGCCCATCATTAATACTAGCCCAAGCATTACCATCAGTAAGATCTAATCCAGCTTGAGATGGATGACATTGATCACATTTACTTGTAAATATTGGTTGTATATCACTTGCAAAACTGATTGGTTTATCCGGTATAATTACCTCAACGGGTTCAACTGTAACCCATTCACATGAAGCAAAAAAAACTGAAAAACATAATGTACAAAACAATACACCTTTCAAAATTCCATTTTTTATATCCATACTTTCTATATTTATGTTTAAATTAAGAATTGATTATGCATAATAAATTCCTTTTAATTATTATTTCATAGTGTATCCTGGTGTAATTTTGCATTATGTTTAAAATAAATTAATTTCATATACGTCTGTATATCAAAACAATATAACGCAATAAACTTTTATTATTTAAAACTAAACTATTCCTTCTTTAGAATTTAGAATACACTATTTTTACTTCATTTTTGCATCAAATCAATATTGTAATTAAACAGATGATTTTAAATTAATCTATTTATATAAAAGGCAGAGAGTAATATTTACCCAATGCCTAATAAGATAACTAATATTATTTTCCTCCTAAAGCAGCAATGGAATTTGTTAATAATGCTTTTACATATAACGGATTATGAGCACCTAAACTACGATCTTCTTCAAGTCCAACCCAATTATAGAAAGCTTGAGCTTGTACCATTGTAAATGTTCCTTTTACAGGATGATAATCGCCTGCATATGTTACTAATTCGTTTATGCCAGTTGTTTGGTTTATTTCCCAAATATCTTCCATTGCTTGTTCAACAACGCCTTGAGCAACCAATAAATCTCTTAACTCAAGAAGTTGAGCTTCAGTTTCAGTTTGGAAGTCTCCATGATCAAAATCAGTTTCAGCAACACCATGACATGAATTACATGCGTCAAGATTTGGTCTAAAAGAGTGACCACCTTGTCCTTCATCATCACCTTCAGCATTTACATTAACACTAAAATCTGACATATGACAGCTTGCACAATTTGCTTGTGTCATATGTACAGCAGAACCTGCCGTTGGATAAGAAGCAGTTCCTGCAATTTCAGCAAATCCAACACCAGCTAAAACATTTACATGAGATCCATGATGTGGGCCATAATGAGTACTAGAAATATAAAAAGTTGTTCCTGGAACTTCAAAATTTGGTTCTGGTCTTCTTGACTGGTGACAGTTTGCACATAAATTACTAGTTCCAAAGTCAGCAGTAACAGGCGTTGTAAAATCTTCAGAGTATATAAATGCAACAGGTTCTGTAAGTCTTAATGCATAATCTGTAGAATCAAATGTTGAATGTAAACCATGACATGTTTTGCATTCAAAAGGACCTGAAGGAGTAGAAAGTCCGGCTTCCGGCATTCCATTAGTAGCATAATCAATAAATCCTTCGCTTGTGTGGCATTGAACACATCCTGCATCCCAACCATCACGTTCCGCATCAACTGCTCCTATACAATGAGATGACATTCCAAACTGAAATTGCACACTTTGCATCTTTTCGTCTGCATGGCAAGAAAGACAAGTAACATCACCATCTTCTCCATCAACACCATCTATTCCTAGAGCTCCCATTGGGCCTTCGCAAGATACAAATAAGAAAGTTGCACAACAAGCAAAATATAAAATAAAAATTATTCTTTTCATAACACAAAATTTAAGTTAAATATTTTTTATAAAATTACAGCTTTTGCAATATTAATAAGCAGTTTCTCAAAAGTTGTATGGCATAAAAAGCATTGATATATAGCTACTTACAAACATGATTTTAACAAAATTTAATTGATTTTTGTTAAAATTTGGATGATTTGTTTTGTTTTTATTATGATATAAATCAATAAATAAATGATATTTTTAAATTAATAGTTTATAATTTTACATAAAAAAATAAATGCATAAAGACTCAAGCTTTAATGATAAATCGTGTGTTAATTGCAAAAAAGCAATGTGAACCTTTTAAACTTCTTACAGAAGAAGAGTTAGTTCTGATTAACAATAATAGGCATATCGCTAAATTTAAGGCTGGTGAAATTATTTTTAAACAAGGGAGTCCAACTTCTCATATAGTATCATTTTCGGATGGACTTGCTAAGATATATTTAGAAACTGATTACAATAAAGATGTAATAATTACTCTTGTGGAACCTACAAGCCTTATAGGTGGTCCCGGGATTTATCTTGATGGCAGACATATATACTCATTATCAGCACTAAAAGATTCTACAGTATGTTTTATAGATGTTAATGTATTTAAAGAAATATTTAGAGCCAATTCAGATTTTGCAGAACAAATAATTCGCGATATTAGTTTGAAAGATGTAAGACTTATGCAAAAGCTTGTTAATCTATCAGTTAAGCAATCTCATGGAAGAATAGCAGATATTTTATTATATCTTTCAAATAATATTTTTAAAACTGATAAATTTGATATTTTACTTTCGAGACAAGAAATTGCTGATTTTACAGGAATGAGCAAAGAAGGTGCAATTAGAATTCTTAAAGAATTTCAATCTGAAAAAATAATTAAATGCAATGCTCAAAATATAACTATAATTGACAAGAAAAAACTTATCGAAATTAATCAGATAGGATAAACTAAGTAAATTCAATTATTATTCAAAATGAAAAGAAAGCATAAGCATTCTTGAATTCATCCTTTCTATCGAGCTTGTAAACTGAGTATTATCAGGCTCAATTATATCAAAAAGTCCAATGCCGTATTTTATTTCAGTAGAAAATTTAAAATATGTCAAGTAAAAATCAATACCAAACCCAAACTCATAGTATAAATCCATATTTTTAAGTCTAATTTTGGGCATTTCCTCTTCTTTTATTTTCTTTCTTGCAGCTAAATCTAATTTTGGATTTAATCCGGCAATTAAATAAGGTCTGAAATTATTAATTCTTACAGATTTATATTTAATATGTAAAGGAAATTCAATAAAAGTGGAAGCAATTTTCATTGTTTTGGAACTAAGCTCTCTTGTTCCAGATGTAGTATCAGCAAAATAATATGTTAGATTTCTTTGACCGAATGATAAATCAATCAAAAAACGTAAATCAAAATATTCGCCTAATCTTAAATTAGAAACAGGACCTAAATGGAAACCCACACTTGGCTGATTTTCAATACCATATATGTAATTAACTTCCGTTTCATCAAAAAAATTATCAGCATTAACAATTGTAAAATCCATTATATTGGTTCCAACAGTAAATCCAAAATGCAGCCATTTATTATCGAAATTTTGTAAATTTTTAGGTTGCTCTCTTTGAGCAAATACATTGGTAGACAAAGAGATTATAATTATTATGATAATTTTTTTCATAATTAAGAATCAATACAATCATCAAAAAGTCAATAATTTTAGGATGACTGAAATAAATAAAATTTGTGTTTGTTTTTAAATAATCTTTCCTATATAACTGTTTTTTTAGGAAAAAATTATTTTGAAGATGCAAATTTAAGGCCTTATTATTTTAAATTTCCGATTAAACTGCAAATTTATATTAAATATGAAATTATCGAGATTTATTATTTTCCAAAACATGAGATTTAGATGATAAAATTTCATCCTATTTAATTGCAGTATATATTGAGGCAATACCAAAAGTTAGTTTTTGTTGATTAACAGTATGAAAGCCAACTTTTTTTAATTTTTCAATAAACTCTTTACCTTCAGGAAAAGCATTTACTGATTCAGGAAGATATTTATAGGCAGAATTATCCTTTGAAAATAGTTTTCCTAAAGAAGGTAAAATTTTACTGAAATAAAAATTATACAATTGTTTAATTGGAAAACTACTTGGTTTTGAAAATTCTAAAACCACAAATTTAGAGTTTGGTTTTAAAACTCTGTAAATTTCGGTTAAACCTTTTTGCAAATTTTCAAAATTTCTAACCCCAAAAGCAACAATTGCTGCATCAAAATTATTATTAGAGAAATTTATATTTTCAGAATCACCTAGTAATAATTGAATTCGATGTTCTAACATTTTATTTTTCAATTTTTTTCTACCAATTTCAAGCATTCCTTCAGAAATATCAATTCCAATAACTTTTTCAGGATTAAGTTGTAAGGCAGAAATAGCTAAATCGCCTGTTCCTGTTGCTATATCAAGTATTAGATTTGGTTTATTATCTTTTAATTTTGCAATTGCTTTTTTTCTCCAAATTTTATCTATTCCAACAGAAAGAAAATGATTTAAAAAATCATATTTTTTAGCAATATTGTCAAACATTTTTGCAACTTGCTCTTTTTTAGTGTCTTTTGAATTTTTATAAGGAACTGTTTTTTCTTCCATTTGTATTTTGTGTATAAAAACATCTAAAAGTTTATTAAATATAAATACACTTTTAGACTATTTTTTGAATATTTGTAATAAAGTCCTGATTATATGAGTCTTAATGCGTTAAATAATTTTATTACTTTGCATTTATAATATTTTCAAGAGCCGATTCATATTCCTTTTTAGCATCAGCAATAAAGCCAAATGATATATCATCAACTCTCATTTCACCTTTAGTTACATGACCTAAGGCAAGGTACGATACTTTTTCCTTCATCATAAAATCGATAAAATCCTTTTCTCTGCTAGGTGTAATGCTAACAATAATTCGCCCTTGAGCTTCTCCAAACAAAAATGCATCAGGTCTGATTTCTGCATCAGTAATAATATCAAATGCGTAGCCAGAAACTAAGCTGGATTCTACCAATGAAATAAATAATCCACCATCAGACACATCGTGAACAGAACAGACTAGATTCTTTTTAATCAGCTTACTTACAGTCGATTGCACATTAAATTCAATATCGATATCGAAAAAAGGAGGAGGTGATTTTCTTACCTTATGATATGAGACTAAATATTCTGATGAAGATATATCATTTTTTGAAGCTCCTATTAAAAAGATAATATTTCCTTTGTTTTTAAACGACATCGTCATTTGATGGTTTTTATCTTCTAGTAAACCAAGCATTCCTATTGTAGGAGTTGGATAAATAGGTTCAACATTTCCATTATGAGAATATTGATTATAGAAACTAACATTTCCGCCAGTTACAGGAGTATTAAACTTAGTACAAGCTTTTCCCATTCCTTTAATTGTTCCAACAAATTGCCAAAAAGCTTCAGGATTATAGGGGTTACCAAAATTAAGACAATTAGTTATTGCAAGAGGCTTTGCTCCTGAACAAACAATATTTCTTGCAGCTTCTGCAATTGCAATCTGAGCACCAATTTCAGGATCTGCATATACATATTTTGAATTACAATCAACAGTTAATGCCATTGCTTTATTTGTACCTTTTATATTAACAATTGCGGCATCAGAAGGAAAATTTGTTGACAAATTATCTGTTCCTACCATTGTATCATATTGTTCAACCACCCATTTTTTTGATGCAATATTTGGATGTTTAATTAAAAACCAAGCCACTTCTCTTAAATCTTCAGGTACATCAATTTTATCAATATCAAATTTCTTAGTTTCTTTATAATAAACAGGTTCTTTATATTCTCGGTCATACACAGGTGCTCCTCCTCCAAGAACGAGATTAGAAGCAGGAACATCAGCAACTAAATTTCCTTTATAAGAGAACAATAATCTATTTTCGTTTATCACTTCTCCAATAATTTCACAATTTAAATCCCATTTTTTAAAAATATCTTCAACCAATTTTTCTTTACCTTTTTCTACAACAATTAACATACGTTCTTGCGATTCAGATAAAAGAATTTCCCATGCATCAATGTTTTTTTGTCGAAGAGGAACTTTGCTCAAGTCAATTCTCATCCCTGAATTTCCTTTTTCAGACATTTCTGAGGTAGAACAAATTATTCCAGCAGCACCCATATCTTGCATTCCAACAACAGCTTTTGTTTTAATTACTTCGAGAGTAGCTTCAAGTAACAATTTTTCCTGAAAAGGATCTCCAACTTGAATTGATGGAATATCGTCAGCAGAATTCTCAGTAATATCAGCAGAAGCAAAAGTAGCGCCATGAATACCATCTTTTCCTGTTCTGGAACCAACAATATAAACGGGATTTCCTTCGCCCTTAGCAATTGCAGAAATTGTTTCACCTTTTTTTACAATACCAACGGACATTGCATTAACCAATGGATTTGTATTATAACATTCATCAAAAGCAAGTTCGCCACCAACAACCGGAACACCAAAAGCATTTCCATAATCGCCAATTCCTTTTACAACGCCTTTTATCAGCCATTTTGTTTTATCTAAATCAAGGCTTCCAAAACGGAGAGAATTAAGTTGAGCAACTGGTCTGGCTCCCATTGTAAAAATATCACGGTTAATGCCTCCAACACCTGTAGCTGCGCCTTGATATGGTTCAATTGCAGAAGGATGATTATGTGATTCTATTTTAAAAACACAAGCATGTTCATCTCCTATATCAACCATTCCGGCATTTTCAGCACCAGCTTCTACTAATATCTGAGCACCTTCTCGGGGCAATGTTTTCAACCATTTTATCGAGTTTTTGTATGATGCATGCTCAGACCACATTACCGAAAAAATACTTAATTCAGTAAAATTTGGTTCTCGACCTAAAATTTCATGAATTTTTTCAAATTCCTCTTCATTTAAGCCTAATTTTTTTGCAGTTTCTAGGTTAACAATTAGCTCAGACATTGTATAATATTTTTTATATTCCTTAAAATTTAGTCAAAGATACATATTAAAAACTATAAATTTAAAATTAGAAATTAGAAATTTCAGCTTGCAAATTGTGCTTTTTTATCTTGCAAGCATAATTGTTTGTGTTTTAAACTAATTAAATTTTTAAACTAATAATAAAAAAACGATAATTAATAAAAATGATTGACAATGATTAAGAAATTTTAAAAGTTTTTTGAATGATTTTTTATCTTTATAGCATAATTAAATAAAAAATAAAATAATATGAACAAAATAGCACTTATTAGTGGCGCTACTTCTGGAATTGGAAGAGCCACAGCATTGCAATTAGCTGAAAATGATTATGATGTAATTATTACAGGAAGAAGAAACGACAGACTAATTGCATTAAAAGAAGAAATAAAAGGCAATTACAAATCAGATGTTCTTTGTCTGGATTTCGATATCAGAAATAAAAATGAAGTTTATAAAGCAATCGACTCATTATCTAGAAAATGGTTAAATATTGATGTGCTAATAAATAACGCTGGATTAGCTGCCGGAACAGAGCCAATTCATGAAGGCGATACTGATAATTGGGAAAAGATGATTGATACAAACGTAAAAGGACTTTTGTATATTTCCAAAAAAATAATGCCTTTAATGGTAGAAAGAAAAAAAGGACATATTGTTAATATCGGATCGGTTGCAGGAAAAGAAGTATATTTGAACGGAAATGTTTATTGTGGAAGTAAACACGCAGTTGACGCGATAACAAAATCGATGAGAATTGATTTATTGCCATATAATATTAGAGTTACTCAAATAGCTCCCGGAGCTGTTGAAACAGAGTTTTCTATTGTGAGATTTAACGGTGATAAAGAAAAAGCAAAAAGTGTATATGCTGGTTATGAACCATTAATTGCAAATGATATTGCTGATTCAGTTATTTATGTTGTAACAAGACCGGCACACGTAAACATTAACGATATGCTTATTATGCCAACAGCTCAGGCAAATACATCGCATTTTAATAAAAAACTTTAGACCGAAAAGTTAAAAATCTGTTTACAATAATCTTTTACTTAAATGAATATTAAAAGTCTAATAATCAGCACAATAATATTTATTTCTTTTAATTTAAATTCATTTTCACAAGATAATCTTTATTTGCAGTTAATTCCGGTTGATTCGGCCGGAATTAATTTATTGAAAATTGCCAAAACAGAGTTTATATTTAAAGATAGCACCAAGCTTTTTAACTTTATCGAGTCATATAAAAAATCATATTCAGAAAATGGTTACATATCTTTTAGTGCTGATAGCATAATAAAAAAAGATTCATTATATCTAGCATATTTATTTTTTGGATTAAAATTCGAGTTAACAAAATTACAATTCAAAAATATTGACTCTGATGCTGTTAGATTTATTAAACAATCGAAAAAGAAAAACAAATCGCTTAATATCAACAACTTAAATGGAATCAAACAAAAAATTGCCATTTATTATGAAAATAATGGTTTCCCCTTTGTACAAGTTAAATTTGATTCAATTGCTTTTATAGATGATAAAATAAGCGGAATTATTGAGGCAATTCCATATGATAAATTTTATATAGATTCTTTAATGATAAAGGGAAATCCGAAAATTTCAAATAAATTTTTATTAAACTATATATCAGTAAAAAAAGGCGACATTTATAATCAGGAAAAGATAAATAAAATTGAAACAGATTTAAAAAAGTTAAAATTTATAAATCAGGTTAAACCAACAGAAATTGAATTTAGAAAATCAGAAGCTGATATTTATTTATATCTGGCAAATAAGAAATCTAATTTTTTTTCAGGGATAATCGGTTTTGCAAATGACGAAAAAGATGAAAGTAATTTTAAAATTAATGGTGATGTTAATTTAATTTTAAATAATTCTTTTAAAATTGGGGAAAAGCTTGAAATTTATTGGATAAAGTTTAACGAAAATTCTCAAAATTTAGATTTTTCAATAAATTTCCCTTATCTATTTATTCTGCCTATTGGAATTGAAACTTCATTTAATTTAGAAAAAAATGAGCTTAATTATTTAACAACAAATTTTAAATCTAGTGTCGCTTTTAATTTTTCAAACAATAATATTATTAAGTCTTATTACGCTAGAATACAATCATTTATAATAAATAAAGACAGCATTGATATTAATATTATAAACGGTTTTGACAGTTATTCGCTTGGAATAAGTTTTGAAATTGATAAAACAGATAATATCAAAAATCCTTTAAAAGGTTATAGTTTTTTATTTTCTTCAGGTTTTGGTTATAGAAGCGATTCAGAAATACAAAACAACAATTTTATAGAATTTGAATTTAAAGCATCATATTATTTTAAAATATTAGAAATATTTACATTAGGATTTAAAAATAGTTCTGCCGGATTAATAAATGACAGCGGCTTTTATGAAAATGAAATTTATAAAATAGGCGGATTAAAAAGCCTAAAAGGATTTGATGAAAAACAAATTCCTGCCACGCTTTATTCAATTTTTACAATAGAACCAAAAATTTCGATTGGATATAATTCTTCGATATTTATTATTGCCAATTTTGCTTATTACGAAACTAAAAATTTAAGCACAACGATTTCAGACACGCCTTATGGTTTTGGTGCAGGATTAAATTTTGACACAAAAGCAGGAATTTTCACTTTAATTTATGCTTTAGGCAGTCAAAAAGACAACCCTATAAAATTTAGTTTATCAAAAGTACATTTTGGATTTTTAGCCCGATTTTAATCTATAAATTTTATCAATAATGAAAACTACTTCCACTCAAAAATTCGCGCAAAATAGAAGTGGGCGGAATTTCTTTTTCAGGAATTGATTTGAAATAAGATAAAAATTTTAATAACCTCATCGCCTCAGAATATTCTTCATCAATTTGAGACACTTGATTTAAAATTGCTTCGGCAGGATTTTTTAAAACTCCTAATTCGTAAAACAAAGCCGAATTAAACATTATATCTGCTTCTTCCTGAAAAGGGAAAATGTACAAATCTTCACCTTTTCTTATACTTGGCCATCTTTTTATGGTATTTTTTGCAGAATAATTTCTGTATTGATTATCTCTTACAATTCGTCTTAATAATCTGTTATCTGTTGTTGGAATTCTATTGTGATGATCAATACCAACCTGTGTTAAAGCTGAAACATAAATTTTGAATTTTAAATCATAATCAAATTTATCTAATAATTTTGGATTTAATGCATGAATACCTTCAATAACAAAAATATGTTCATCAGTAATTTGAGTGTACTCATCAGTTAAATAACTTTTACCAGTTTCAAATGAAAATTTAGGCATTTTAACTTTGTTGCCTTTCAATAAAGCATTTAGGTTTTGATATAATAACTTTAAATCCAAAGCTTCTAGTACTTCAAAATTATATTCACCATTTTCATCAGTTGGGGTTTTATCTCTATCAACAAAATAATTATCAAGCGAAAGCTGTATTGGCTTCAAACCCAACACTTTAAGTTGAACAGACAAACGTTTAGAAAATGTAGTTTTTCCAGAAGCCGATGGTCCTGAAATTAAAATTAGTTTAACTTTATCTTTTTTGTGATAAATATTATCAGCAATTTGAGCAATTTTTTTCTCATGTAATGCTTCAGATATTTTAATTAATTCGCTCGAATTATTATTTATCACATGATTATTTATACTTCCAATACTTCCAACATCAATAATATCGCCCCAAGCTTTAAATTCTTTAAAAATTTCAAACATTTTATTTTGTTGTACGATATCTTCCAACATCTCAGGATTTTCGCTTTTTGGAATTCTCAATAACATTCCATCAAAATAACTTATTAAATCAAAAACTTTCAAATATCCGGTAGAAGGAACTAAATATCCATAAAAGTAATCAACCAAATCGCCCAAATAGTAAACAGAAGTATAAAGTTTTGGACAGGTTGAAAAAAGCAAGTGTTTTTCGTTAAAATTATTTTGTTTGAAAATTTCTAAAGCCTGTTCAACCGGAATATCTTTTCTAATAAAAGGAATATCCTGATTTATAATTTGGCGCATTTTGTGCTCAACATCAGAAGTAGTTTGCACTAAATTATCTTTCTCAATGCCTTCTATTTCACAATAAAAACCTTTTGAAACAGAATTTTCAATTTTAACAGTTTTATCAGGATATAATTCTTTAACAGCTTTTATTAAAACAAAAGATAAAGACCGAATATACATTCTAAGTCCGTCTTTATGAGTTATATCAATAAATTTTACAGTTTTTGGTTTATATATTTCATAATTAAGTTCTTCCAATTCATTATTAACCATAGCACCTAAAATTGGATATTTCAATTTAATATCCTGATCTTCAACTATATCTTTTAAACTGGTTCCTAATTTATAATCTTTTATTTTATTATTATTTAAACACTTAATGCTAATAATTTTTCCCATATAAATCAACAATTTTTATTTTTACTAAAATTTCAAAGATAATATCTTTTTTTAAACTTTTATATTTCATATTAATTTGATTAGATTTATTAAAAAGCTTTTCTTATTTTTGTATAAAATGTATTCAAAATTATCATTTACCACATTAACCTACAATACGTAAACCTTTAATAATGACAGACTTATACGACTGGAATGATAAAATAGTTTTAATAGCCGAAGATGAAGAAATTAATTATTTATTTCTTGAAGAAGTTATTAATAAAACAGGAGCAACTGTTATTTGGGCAAAAAACGGAAAAGAAGCAATAGAATTTTTTAAATCAAATAAAGTTGATTTAGTTCTTATGGATATAAAAATGCCAGAAATGAATGGTTTTGAAGCAATGAAAATAATAAAAAAGCTAAATAATAAAATTATTGTAATTGCACAAACAGCTTTTGCAATGTCGGGTGAAAAAGAAGAAATATTAGACGCCGGATTTGACAAATACATTCCTAAACCTATAAAAATCTCAAAACTACTTTCACTTATGTCCGAAAGTTTCAAATCAAATAATAATTAATATCTATATTTTTAATCAAACCATATTTAAATCAAACTATTGATTTACAGTGGATTATAAAATAATTATCATGAAAATTTATTTATTCAAAACAATCTTTTTTATACTAATAAGCATAAACGTTTTTTCTCAAAAAAACATAGTAATTAGTGGCACTTTATTAAATAATAAAATATTTAATAAAGTATATCTTGAAGATATAATTAAACAAAAATATATTGATTCTGCAAAAATTGAAAATAATAAGTTTCAAATAAAAGCAAATATTGAAATTAGCGATTTTTATAAATTGAAATTTGATGATAACAACTATATTTTAATGGTTCTTTCACCAGGTGAAACCATTGATGTTAATGTAGATATCAATGAATTTTACAAGCCAACAATAAAAGGCTCAAAAAACACAGAACTTGTATATCAAGCATTTGGAAAAATAAAAGGTTTTGATGATGAATTAGAACAACTAAGCGAAAAAATTAACAATCAAAAAAAACAATATCTTAAAGATTTTATTTTACAAAATCAAAATTCATTATCAAGTTTAATTTTTTTAGATCAACTTAAAGTTGAAGAAGATTTAGATATTTTTAAAAAATTAGATGCCAGCCTTTCAAAAAAATATCCGAAGAATTTTTTGGTAATAAACCTTCACAATAAAATTAAAAGTTTCTCGGGTTTAATGGTTGGCGACGAAGCACCGGAAATTGATTTACCAAATCCGACAGGAAAAAACATTAAACTTTCTTCGTTAAGAGGAAAATATGTACTTATTGATTTTTGGGCAGCTTGGTGCACACCTTGTAGAAGAGAAAGCCCGAATATGGTTGCTATTTACAATCAATATAACAAAAAAGGTTTCGAAATTTTTAGTGTTTCTCTAGACAAAACAAAATCTGATTGGGAAAATGCAATTACAAAAGATGGCTTAGGAAAATGGACACATGTTAGCGATTTGAAATATTGGAATAGTCAGGCTGCAAGAGATTATGGTGTAGATGGAATTCCTTTTACAGTTTTAATTGACAAAGAAGGTAAAATAATAGCTAAAGGTTTAAGAGGCGAGAATCTTAAAATAAAGCTTGCAGAAATATTTAATAATTAAAAATAAAAGGTTTTTTATCAATTTGCAATGTAAAATGCACATTGCAAATTGTATGTTTTTCTGTTTATGCTAAAAAAACTCATTTTCATAATAGTTTTATTAATTCTTGGCTTTTTGCTTTGGTTAAGTATTGATTTTAAGATAGTTGCATTTGGTATTGCAATTTTATTATTTGGAATGATACTGCTTGAAGATGGATTTAGAGCATTTACAAAAGGACCTTTACAAGAAATATTAAAAAAATCGACTAATAAGCTATATAAAAGCTTTGGAGTTGGTATGTTTGTTACTTCTTTAATACAATCAAGCTCTTTAATATCGGTTATAACCATATCTTTTATTAGCGCAGAATTAATAAGCCTTTATGCCGGAATAGGAATTATTTTTGGCGCTAATATTGGCTCAACAGCTACTGCATGGCTTATTGCTGCATTCGGACTAAAAATAAAAATATCTGCTTTAGCAATGCCAATGCTTATTTTCGGTGCTGTTTTTTCTTTTCAACGTAATGATAACTTAAAAGGCTTTGGTAATGTATTAGCTGGTCTTGGTTTTTTCTTTTTAGGTGTAAACTTCATGAAAGAGGGTTTTGATACTTTTAAAGACACCTTTAATTTAGCCAATTATGAAATTAGTGGTTTTTTGGGATTATTAGTTTATACATTTTTAGGAATAATAATAACCACAATATTACAGTCGAGCGCTGCAACAATGGTTTTAATACTTGCAGCTTTAGCTACCAATCAAATAAGTTACGAAATGTCTTTAGCCTTAGCAATAGGAGCTAATGTGGGCACAACAATAACAGCTGTTCTTGGTGCATTAGGTGCAAATATTGCTGGAAAAAGGCTAGCTGGAGCACACGTTATATTTAATTTTACAACCGGAATTGTAGCTATAATTTTTATCCATCAATTAGCTTTTTTGGTAGATTTTATTTCTGAAAATATTGGCATTAAATCAACTAATTATACTATAAAATTAGCCTTATTTCATACAATTTTCAATGTAATTGGAGTAATTATAATGCTTCCATTAATAAAACAATTAGAAAAATTCTTGCATGTAATTTTTAAAGATAAACTGATTAGCGATATTGATATGCCTAAATATCTTAATAAAGCTGTTTTAGAATATCCAATGTCTGCTTTAGAAGCAATATTAAATGAAACTAAATACTTATTTAAAAACGCAACTTTTGAAATAATTGCACATGGATTAAACTTGCACAGAGATGATATAAAATCTGATGAAAAATTTACTGTAATTTTAAAAAATTCGCATGCAAATATGCATGTTGATATTGATAAACTATATTATCAAAAAGTAAAAACTATTTATAGCAAAATTATTAAATACACAACATTAATTCAAGTAACATTTAAATCATCGCCAACTATAATTGATAATTTAACAAAAGTTAAAATTGCAAATAGAAAAATTGTAGAAATAATAAAAAGCACAAAAGATCTTCAAAAAAATGTTTCCTTGTATATGAATTCAGATAATGAACATATAAAAACAGAATACGAAAAATTACGAAGAAAAGTATCAAAAGTTCTGCGCGAAACATATTTATTAAGAAAAGATAAAAATCCTGAAATTCATCTTAAAAACCTGTCTTTATTAAGAAAAGGTGCAGAAGAACATACAGTTTTTACAAGTAAACATATTGATAATCTGATAAGAGAAAAATTAATTTCGAGTAATATGGCAAGTTCATTAATTAACGACAGCGATATTGTAGCCAGAATGATAGAAAATTTAATTGAAGTAGCTGAATTACTTTATGGAACTAAAGATACTCTTTTTGAAAGTCTTGATGTTTTAGTTGGCGATTACACAAGTAAAAAAACAAATCAAGTTTCTGATTAACAATAAATTATATTAAATTATTTTATTGTTTTTGAATGAGATTTAAAATGAGCCCGCATATCAAAATATATTTTTAATACTATAAAAATTATTAAAAATCCTATTGGTGCTTTTAATAATAAAATAATAAAAGCGCCACCAATTACGGTTATTTGTTGGATAATTATTCTTTTATATGGCAAAAACATTAATTCGCCAATATTATATAGTAAAAATTCTTTATTTTTAATGTAATTTTTATAAAATGACACACTATGACTAAAAATAATTAATAATACTGCTATTATAAAATCCTTACTTCCAATAGAATAAAAAATTTCATTTCCGAAATTTTCATTAATTTCATCGAATCCACTATTTCCTATTGACCAAAAAATTACAACAAAAATTGATTGAATTAAGATAAAAAAATTGTAATGAAAAATAAAAAAAGGAATTAAAAAAAATTTCTCAATACCTTCTTTCTTGCTCATTTTCAACACATTGATAAATCCAATAATAAAAGTTTCTACAACGTATAAAAAAATTATCTCGAAAGAATCCCAATTAAGAAAAAAGACGCCAAAAATTGGAAATAAATTTACAGCAAGTAAAATAATTAAAGATTTATCTGAAAAATCGAATTTCATTTTCATAAATAAAAACTTAAACTAATTTTTAAATATTTTTTCGGCTCTAAACAATATATCTGAATATTGAAGAATTTTTAATTTTAAATTCTGATTGTAATTTGGATGATTTTTAAGAAAATCTCTGACTATTTGTGCAGCTTCAGGACTATTGCATTTACCAATTGTTTTTGCCAACCAATTATTTGGAAAAAATATATCTCCACTTGCTTGAATTTCTTCTAACATTTCGAGCGAAGTATTTAAATATTTTATTGAATGTTTAGCTCTTAAAGGGTGATTTAAATAATTAAGAGCTGTGTTAACCCAAGTTTCATGTTGCCTGTTTTCTACTTTTTTTAAGCTTTCAAAAAATAAATCTCTTGTCTCTTGCTTTGGCGAAATTGCGGGAAAAATAAATTCAATTTCCTTTTTAACATCAGGATTTTTCACTCTTGACAATTGTTCTTTTATTATATTTTCAGTTTCAGGATGTTCTCTTAATACTAACTCAAAAGCTAAATCTATATAATCTCTTTTAGATAGTTTTAAACCTTCAAAATCCTTTTCATATTTCCATGTATCAAAAAACTTATCTGTTAGGTTTTCTGTTATAAATATTGCAGTTAATTCGCTGTATATCAACATACTAGCTTCTTTATCCTTTTTATTCTTAATTAATTTTACTAATTTGTTTTCAATATTTTCAGCTAACAACATTCTCTCTTCTTTACTTAAGAAATACCACCAAATTTGTTCAAAATAATCCAATAATAAAGGAATATTTAGATTTTCATTATCAGTTTCTAAAAAACCAACTATTTTATTAATTAATAGATTTGGTTTAAGCTTATAATTCAATAATGCCTGATATAAAGTTATATATGATATTGCTCTTATTTTCGAATCTTTTATTTCACATAAATTATTTAGTAAAAAGTTTATACTTGCAGTATCCATTTCAAAATAACCATATCCATAACCATCTCCGTTTAAAAGAAAATAATCTGGTTTATCAGTGCCTGCAATATCATTTATAAGCATTTCATTTTTATCAAAATAAATCGGGTATTTAGTTATTTTTCCATTTTTAGAAGCCAAAATTTCAATCCTTTGACACCACAAACCATCGCTATTATCGTAAGCCTTTTGTTTTATAATAAATTTACTGATTATATTATTTTTATCTAATTCATAAGTTGCTGATATATGTGGCATTCCTGCTTTTTCAACCCAAACTTTACTCCATTCATTCAAATTAATAGTTGTTCTTTTATCAATTATTTTTATTAAATCGTCCCAATTAGCATTTCCATATTCATAAGTATTTAAATATTCTCTTAAACTTTCCTGCAAACTATCTTTACCAATCATTTGCTCAATTTTTGCCATAATAATTGGTGCTTTGTCATAAATTATTCTTCCGTATAAAGTTCCTGCATATTTTAAATTATCCAGTTTTTGAATAATCGGCGTAGTTCCTTTTGTACGATCAATTGAATATGCTCTTGGAAAACGTGCATTCATAAAAACTAAATCCTGATTAATTTCAGGAAAAAAAGGTTGAATCATTTTTTCTGCAAAAAAGTTTGCAAAAACTTCTTTTAGCCAAACATCGTCAAACCATTTCATTGTAACCAAATCGCCAAACCACATATGTGATGTTTCATGTGTAATCATAGATGCTCTCTGCATTTTTAAATTGGCCGATGCAGATTTAGGAAGAAATAACATTGAAGATCGATAAAAAATAGCATCTACATGTTCCATTCCTCTATACTGAAAAGAAGGAATAGCGACAAAATCCAGTTTATTAAACGGATATGGAATACCTGTATATTTTTCCATCCATTCAATAGCAATAAAATGCAATTCAAAAATATCATCTATGTTTAGATTTACTTTTTCATTATCTGGTTCTCTGTGAAATAAACTTAAAGTTCGTCCATTTTTTGTTCTGGTAAGTTTTTTAAACTCGCCTGTTGCAAATGCAAAAAGATAAGTACTTATAAATGGTGACTTTTTAAACGTA
>JAFGWC010000009.1 GCA_016937695.1 Bacteroidales bacterium | reverse complement strand
GAAATAAAATCGTTTGAATTTAATATATTTGCAGGCTAATTTCGTTAATGCTTGTAATTTTAAAAATATCCATAAAAAAAATAAAAATGAATTTTGTTAAAGAATTAGAATGGCGTGGAATGCTTCAAGACGTTATGCCGGGAACAGAAGAATTATTAGACAAAGAATTTACAACTGCTTATTTAGGAATTGACCCAACAGCAGATTCGCTTCATATTGGTCATTTAGCTGGTGTAATGATGTTGAAACGTTTTCAACAATCTGGACATAAGCCAATTGCATTAATTGGAGGCGCTACCGGAATGATTGGTGATCCATCAGGAAAATCGCAGGAAAGAAATTTACTTGACGAAGAAACTTTGAGGCACAATCAAGAAGCCATAAAAAAACAATTATCAAAATTTATTGATTTTTCGGGAAAAGAAAAAAATTCGGCAATTATGGTTAATAACTACGATTGGATGAAAGAATTCAGCTTTCTTGACTTTATTCGTGATATTGGTAAGTCGCTGACAGTCAATTATATGATGGCAAAAGATTCAGTTAAATCAAGAATGAGCAGAGATGGCGAAAACAATGATGTTGAAGGTCTTTCTTTTACTGAATTTACATATCAATTAGTTCAGGGATACGACTTTTTACATCTATATCAAAATAATAATTGCAAACTGCAAATCGGCGGTTCAGACCAATGGGGAAATATAACAACCGGAACTGAGCTTATAAGAAGAAAAGCCGGCGGAAAAGCATTTGCTTTAACTTGGCCTTTAATTACAAAAGCAGATGGTGGAAAATTTGGAAAAACAGAAAAAGGAAATATCTGGCTTGACCCAAAACGTACAAGTTCGTATGAATTTTACCAATTTTGGTTAAATACTTCCGACGAAGATGCAGAAAAATACATCAAAATTTTTACTATTATTTCGAAAGAAGAAATTGAAAAATTAGTTTTGGAACACAAAGAAGCGCCAAATTTAAGACTTTTGCAAAAAACTTTGGCTAAAGAAGCTACAATTATGGCTCATTCTGAAAAAGATTATGAAACTGCAATTGAAGCTTCTGCAATTTTATTTGGAAACGGAACTAAAGAAACTCTCGAAAAATTCGATGAAAATACTTTTCTTTCTGTTTTTAAAGGAGTTCCTCAATTTAAAGTTGAAAAAAATATTTTTAATAGTGGCATTGCAATTCTTGATTTATTAGCAGAAAAAACAAACATTTTAGCTTCAAAAGGCGAAGCCAGAAGGCTAATGAAAGATAATGGTTTAAGCATTAATCAGGAAAAAGAGCAGAATAGCGAAAAAATAATTAATACTGATTATTTAATAAATGACAAATTTATTTTAATAAGACAAGGCAAAAAAAATTATTTTTTAATCGTTGCTGAATAAAAAACCATAAAAAATGGAATCGAAAAACTATAATACAATTGATATAATTAAATTTTTATATTTTAATAAAAAACCGATTATTATAATAACAACCGCAGCAGCAATAATTTCAATAATAGTTTCATTACTGATTGAGCCAAAGTTTAAATCGTCTGTTGTAATATTTCCGGCATCAACCAGCTCAGTATCAAAGGCTTTGCTTACAGACATGTCGAGAGCACCAAAAGATATTTTAAAATTTGGCGAAGAAGAAGAAACTGAACAATTAATGCAAGTTCTTCATTCTGACGACATTAAAGCAAAAATTATTGCAAAATATGATTTAATGAAACATTATGATATTAGTGAAAATTCGAGTTATAAAAAAACAAAACTTTTAAATCAATACATTAAAAACATCAGTTTTAGAAAAACCGAATTTCAAGCAATTGAAATTTCTGTTTTGGACAAAAACCCTGAATATGCTGCTAATATTGCAAATGATATAACATCTCTTTTAGATTCTGTTTATAACAACATTCAAAAAGAAAGAGCATTCGAAGCTTTGCAAATCATTGAAAATGAATATTTTAGCCAACACAAATATATTAAAACGCTTGAAGATTCGCTTACTAAATTAAGAAATCTGGGAGTTTTTGATTACGACAGTCAAGCCAAAACTTACAACGAAGCTTATATTAAAGCAATTGAAAACGGAAACATTTCAAAAGCAAATCTTATAAAAAACGAACTAAAAACTATTGCAAATTACGGCAGCGCATACAATTCGTTAATAAAAGAACACGAACAAGAAATTAAGCAATTAAGCCTTTTAAAATCAAAATACGACGAAGCAAAAGTAGATGCAAATCAAAATTTGCCTCACAAATATATTGTAAATCCTGCTCAGATTTCAGAAAAAAAAGCTTATCCTATAAGATGGTTAATCGTTGTAATTTCTACAATATCAGCTTTCGTATTTTCCTTATTTTTTGCACTTATTTACGATAATTTCAGCCAAATAAAAAAAGAAATCTCAGAAGACAAAGTTAAAACCGATTTGAAAGAATAATCTCAATCAATTATCTGATAATAAATAAATTACAACAATTTAAATATTTGAAAATTCAACAGAAAAATAGAACTCAAATATATTTAGCTTCTTTCATTTTTATTCTGCTAAATACTATTTCCACTTTTTACGGATATTATTATGTAAATCTAATTTCTATTGCATTGATATTCATTTATTTAGCATTTTTTAATTTCGACAAGCTTTTTTTAGCAGCCGTTTTTCTTACGCCGCTTTCAATTCCTTTAGACGAATTTTTCAACAAGTTAGAATTTAATTTATCAATTCCAAGCGAAGGTATTTTTGCTATTTTACTGCTTATTATTATTCTAAAATTTATAAAATCAAAAGAATTTATAAATCATGAAATTTTAAAACATCCGGTTTCATTTGCAATTTATTTTTACATTTTCTGGATTTTCATAACAAGCATAACTAGCTCATTACCAATAGTTTCGTTTAAATTTTTACTTGTAAAACTATGGTTTATTATTCCTGTTTATTTTTTTTCCATCACATTATTTTATCATAAAAAAAACATAAACCGATTTCTTTGGCTTTATATTTTATCGCTTACAATTGTTATTATTTATACAATAAGTCGCCATTTAAGTTATGGATTTTACGATAAAATTGCAGCACATATTGTAATGAGTCCATTTTATAACGACCACACATCTTATGGTGCAATTTTAGCAATGTTTGTGCCTGTTTTAGGATATTTTTCATTCTCAAAAGAAACAAAAAAAATATACAAAGCCTTTATAATTTTATTAATGATAATTTTTATATTAGCTTTAATTTTATCATACACTCGTGCAGCTTGGATTAGCCTTGTTGTTGCTTTACTTTTCGGATTAATAATTTATCTTAAAATAAACATTAAACTTGTAATATTTTCAAGTTTTGTTTTGATTTTTATTCTTTTTACATACAGAATTGAAATTATTGATAAACTAAATAAAAACAAACAAGACTCCTCAACCGAATTAAGCGAACATGTAAAATCCATATCAAATATTGCAACAGATGCTTCTAACTTAGAACGTATAAACCGCTGGAATTCAGCAATTAAAATGTTTGGCGAAAAACCGGTTTTAGGCTGGGGACCAGGCACTTACATGTTTATTTACGCACCATTTCAAATGTCAAAAGATAAAACAATTATTAGCACAAATTTTGGCGAAGTTGGAAATGCACACAGCGAATATATTGGCCCACTTGCAGAACAAGGCATTTTTGGATTAATTAGCTTTTTAATTATAATTTTTTTAACAATTAAAACATCCTTAAACGTTTATTCAAAATCTAAACAAAAAGATGTTAAGTTATTGGTTTTAACCTTATTAATAGCACTCACAAGCTATTTTGTTCACGGACTTTTAAATAACTATCTTGATACAGACAAAGCTTCTGTGCCTTTTTGGGGTTTTATTGCAATTATTGTTTATTTAGATATTGCACAAAAAAATAATTCATTAAAATAATTCCAAAAATTAAAAAAATCCTGCAAGTCCCTTTAAACCTTGCAACGTTTTACTTTCCGCAATAAATTAAATTTATATTTAAATGTTATAGCATATTTATTAAACTATTAACCTTTTTGATTTATTTCAATAACATTTATAATTAGAAACACCACTTTCAGATAAATTTTAGATTTCAATCTTTTTTTAGCAATTGTTTAATTCTTATATTAATTATTTGTTATGTTTCAACTAAAAATGTTTCTATTTGAAATTGAGAATGCTTGTTAAAAAAATAAAACTCTCTTATTTATATTAAAGCTATAATCAAGTAATAATATAGTTTCCTGATTAAAAGTATATTTTTTTAGTACAGCAATTAATTAGAAGCCGAAACTCTTTTTTAAAACTGTACTTTTTGTTACTTCAAATAAAAAACTAAATTTGTATGCAATTAGGCGTATCTAATTTAGTCGTATTCAGAAATAATAGTAAAAAAGAATTGAAATTACCGCAATTCATAAATAAATTTATCAGTTTAACACAAGATACTAAATCTTTTTATTATTATTAAAATACTTATTCTATTTATTTTACGCCTTAAAATTATAACACGATATTAATATAAAATCTATTTTTTAACTAATTTTAAAACAAAGCTTATGAAAGTAAAACATTTACTCAAAACGATTGCTCTTTCAACACTCTTTTTTTTATTGATTAATATTGGAGAATTGAAAGCACAAACAACATTATCAGCTGGTGATATAGCAATAATATGATACAATGCAGATGGATCACCTGATAACTTTGCATTTGTACTCTTAAAAAGTGTTGAAGCCGGAACCCAAATAAACTTCACAGATAACGGATGG
>JAFGWC010000041.1 GCA_016937695.1 Bacteroidales bacterium | reverse complement strand
TTGATAATAAGTATTATGCATGAATTTATTAATTAATACTACATGAAATAACCAATCAATGACTAATTACCAATAAACTAATTTACTAATTTTAAATTTGGCCACTTGCTTTCAGTTGCAAGTATTTATTAATTGTATTTACATTTAAATTTTCCGGTTCGGTTAGTATACTTTGTATTCCATGTTTTTGTAATTCTTTTACTATCAGTTTTTTTTCAAAACTTAACTTTTCTGCTATTGTTTTTGTGTATATTTCACTTATCGATGTTGATTTTTTTTCAATAATTTTTTTGATTTCAGTATTTTTAAAAAAAATTACTATTAAAAGATGATTTTTATTTAATTGTTTTAAATACTTTAATTGTCTTTGCATTGAAACTTCCCACTCAAAATTTGTATATAATAGAAGCAAGCTTCTTTGTTTAACTTTATTTTTAATACTAATATAAAGCTCTTCAAAACTTGATTCTTTAAAATTTGTATTTTGTCGATATAAAGTTTCAAGTATTTTATTCATTTGAAGTTTGCTTTTTTCGGCTGGTAAAATATTGTGAATATTGTTTGAGAAAGTAATTAAACCGGCTTTATCTTGTTTATAAATAGCAATATTTGAAATTATTAAACTCGAATTGATTGCGTAATCCAATAAACTCATGTTTTCAAATGGCATTTCCATTGTTCTTCCCATATCAATTACCGAAAATACTTGTTGCGATTTTTCATCCTGATATTGATTAACCATTAATTGGTTTTTTCTTGCAGTTGCTTTCCAGTTTATTGTCCTAAAGTCCTCACCTTCAATATATTCCTTTATTTGGTCAAATTCGTGAGTGTAATTCAGTCTTCTTATCTTTTTTATTCCAGCTTCAGTAAGTCTGTTTGAAATTGCAAGCAATTCGTATTTTCTCATTTGGATAAAAGAAGGGTAAACAGAAACTGTTTTTTTATAATCAAATGATATTTTTCTTGAAATTAAGTTTATTTTATGATTAGCATAAACAATAAGTTTTCCGAAATTATATTCGCCTCTTTTAGTAGGTTTTAATATGTAATTTAGATTTTTTTCTTCTCTATAATTAATGGAAATATTTATTTCAAAGTTTCTGATTTGAAATTGAAATGGAATTTCGTCAATAATTTTAAAATTGATTAAATAAGGATATAAATTTTTTAATTTAATTGTAATTTCATTATTATCACCATTTGAGAGCCTTTGGCCTAAAATTCTTTTTGCTTCAATTGGCTCTTTTATATAATTTAAAAAAAAAGAATTTATAATTAGAATTATTGAAAGAAATAGTAAACTGATTTTAGCAATAAAATAAAATATACTTATAAAATGCCCTAATACAAAAAGCACAACAATTCCTGAAGAAATATAGTAGAATTGTTTAGTGAAATATGTGTTTTTTATTATGTTAAAAATATATTTAAGCATTATAAGGCAAAACTAACCATTTTTACTGATTGTTTTTAATAATTCCAAATCTAAAATAGTAATTTTTTTACCTCTTACTTTAACAATTTTACCATTATCAAGATCGGTTAAAACTCTGCAAACACTTTCTCTGGATGTATCAACAAAATTTCCAAACTCTATTCTTGAAATTGGAATTTGAAATTCTTTGCTTTTATATATTTCTTTGTGGAAAAACAATATTGCGTCTGCCACTCTTCCTGAAATGTTTTTTTGAGCTCTGTTTACTGTATTATTAAATGAGTCTAATTCACTTTTACATAAGTCAACAATTATTTCGTATGAAAAATCTGCATTATTTCTGATAAATTGTTTGAACATTTCTAAACTGATAAAGCAAACCGTTGTATTTTCTAAAGCTGTTGCCGAGTATCTGTTTATTTTTTCATCAAAAGTAGTTGGTATTCCTAAATAAGTAGGAGCTTTGGAAATTTTTATTATTTGTTCTGAATTTGGGCCTTCAATATGTATTTTTACAATTCCATGTTTTAAATATACAATGTTAGATGAAAATGCATTTTCTTTAAAAATTGTTTCGCCTTTTTTAAACTTAACTTCCGAACAATGTTCGCCCATTATTGAAAGTTCTGCAACATTTAAGGTTTTTGCAGCAGAAGACTTTATATTACAACTTGCACAATCTAATCTTTTCATTTAATAATATAATAGTAAACTGTTAATTATTAATTTATTATGTTTTTTTATATTTTCGATAAGCTTTTTTTAAATAAATGCAAAAGCTATTGATTAATAAGAAAATGAATATTAATGCAAAATTAATAAAATTACACTAAAAAACGTGATGATTATCACAAATTGTTTGCAGGTTAGTAAAATAGAAGAAAAGTTTTAATTTTTATAGAAGATGTACATCAACCGTAATCACTAATTTTCTTAAGTAGTCCTTTATTTAATAATTTAATTGATTTTCCATCCATTTCAATTAAACCATCATCTTTGAATTTTTTTAGCATTCTTATCACATTTTCAGTTGTCATTCCTGATAATTCAGCTAATTCTTTTCTTGTAAGCAAAAGTTCAAATATTTGTTTTTTGTAAATTCTTTCAGAAAGGCATAAAATAATATCAGCTAATCTACCGTATGATTGTTTATGAGTCAAACAGTAAAATCTTCCAAAAGTTTGGATAGTATTTGAGTTTATAGTGTTAATTATTTCATAAGCAAATTTTGCATTTTCATTAATAATTTTTTTAAATATGCTGATATCAATTAACTTTACTTTAGATCTGACATAAGCAGATACTGAATATGGAAAGACAGTATTTCCATCAAAAAGTGCTGTAAGTGCAATAAGATGTTCATTAGGAATAATTTTTAATATTAACGAGCCTTGAGTTCCATCCATATGAACTTTTACAAGGCCTTCGCTTAAATATATTATATGAGTTGCAAAAGTACCTTGTTTGCAAATAGTTTCCCCTTTTGAAAATTCAACATCAACCGAGTTACTATTTATTAATTCATTTTGTTCCTGAGTTAGCAAATCAAAACAGATGCATTTATCTATTCCAACAGTACAACTATTTATTTCCGGTGCTTTAGTCATAAAACTTAATTAGTTTGCTGCAAAGTTAAAAATTTATTTGATACACATTAATAGGCAATTTAGTTTTTATAACATAAAAAAGTCATCAAAATATTTATTTAATTTCATAAGAAATACAATTGTTTTGAAAGCATTAGCTGATATAGAATTTATACTTAGTTGATATATATCATATTAATAGAGAATGTAAATCAATTTAAAGCAAATCTGTGTCATTGTTATTCAAATTTAGAATCATAGGAATACAAGAGACAGCTCATAGCGGTTTTCTTTAAAAATCCTTTTACTTATCAGACCTTTGTCCCAAAGATATTACTTAATACTAAATATATAAATGCTATGGAAAATAAAATTGATCAAACATTAGACTGCAAAGGATTATCATGCCCAATGCCCATGATGAAATTAGCTAAAGCAATAAAAGGATTAAGCTCTGGAGATGTTTTAGAAATGTTAGGAACTGATCCTGGAACAAAATCAGATTTGCCAAAATGGTGTGAAAAATCAGGAAATACAATAATTCGTGAAGATGAACTAGAAGGTGGAGTTTTCAGATTCCTTATTCTTAAAAAATAGGAGGTAAAAATGTCAGAAGAAAAAAAAGAATCCGGTGTTTTAGCTCAATTGTTTCAAACTTTTTTTGCAAAACATTGGCCGGTATGGGTTGGTGGTTTAACATTAGGAACATTAAATATTTTGCTTTTTGCAATTAAAAGCCCCTGGGGAGCCAGTGGCGGTATAAACAATTGGGGCGAAAATTTTTATAAACTTTTTGGATTTTCAAATTTTGAAAGTGCTGCTTCTATTAGTACTAGTTTATACGGTATGCTTTGTGTTTTAATAGTTGTTGGAGCTTTTGCTGGTGCTCTTTTTTCAAAAGAGTTTGCTATAAGAATACCTCCAATTGGTGAATTAATAAAAGGTTTTATTGGTGGTGGTTTAATGGCAATCGGTGCAACTTTTGGAATAGGATGTACAATTGGTGCGTTTTTCAGCGGTGTTCCTGCTCTGTCAGGTGGTGCAATAATTTTTACAGTTGGCCTTTTTTTAGGTGTTATTGTAGCTTTAAAATATTTAATGTGGGAAATGGATAAATTCCCAAGCTTTTCATCTGGTAAAAGTTTTACTTTTCTTGCAGGAACTGGTAAAAAAGGTAATTGGCAGATTTGGGCTGGTTGGATTGTAACTGCTGCTATGTTTGTTATGGCTTACGTTTATTCCGAAAATAATGAAGTAATGGCTTGGTTTATTATCATTGGCCTTTTCATGGGACTTATTTGTCAACGCTCTAGGTTTTGTATTGTAAAAGCTTTTCGTGATCCTTTTATGACTGGTGAAGCTGATGGTTCGGTTGGAGTTATGGCTGGTTTAGTAGTTGGTTTAATTGGTTTCACTGCTATTAAGTATTTTGGAATTGGAGCCGAAGAAAGCTCTATTAGGGCTCGTGAAATGACTTGGGTTTTTTCTCATTTCTGGTTACGTGCTATTATTGGTGGATTTATTTTTGGAGTAGGAATGACAATTGCCGGAGGATGTGCTGTTGGTACTCTTTGGCGTGTTGGTGAAGGGCAAGTTAAATTATGGGCAGCTGCCTTAGGATTTTTACTTATTTCACCTATTTCTAAAGAATTTATTGTTCCTCCAATCATTAAACTACTTCCTCATAGTACAGCTTTCAAAAACTATCTGCCTGATTATCTTGGTTATGCAGGTGCATTTGCTCTTGTGCTTGTAATAATTCTTGTATGGTATGTTTTTGTTAAGTGGAACGAAAAAACAGGAAAATTCAGTGCATATTAATATGCAGTTAATATTAAAATTTGGTTTAAACCATTAATAAATAGTTAAGTATCATGATTAAAAATATTATAAGTCATTTTGTTCTTTTTAGCGGATTATTATTTCTGGTATCTAATTGCACAGGAATATATGAAGATGGCAATGAACTATCTAATGACGTAAAAAATAGAATAAAACAAATTTCTGTTGATGATTTAAAAGCTAAAATTGAAAATCAAGAGGATTTTTTATTAATTGATGTTAGACAAACATCTGAATATAAAAAAGGAAGTATTGAAGGAGCTTTTTCTGTGCCAAGAGGTATTTTAGAAACTGAAATTGCAAGCACTGAATTTTGGGAACAAGAATTCGTAGATCCTCCTGCTGATACTACTCAAATAATAATTTTTTGTGCAAAAGGAGCAAGAGGTGCTCTTGCTGTAGAATCATTAATGAAACTTGGTTATAAAAACGTAAAAAATTTAGATGGCGGATATTCTGCCTTTAACCCAAATCCCCAAGCTACTGAAAATCACGCAAGTGAAGGTGGTTGTGGCGGATGATTGATAAAATAAATAATTATAAATCTTAAACTTTAAAGAAATGAAAAAATTATTAAAATTTGCTATATTATTAGCAATAATTCCAATGTTATCAATTTCTAGTTGTAAAAAAGATAACACAACAGAGCCGGTTGAAAGACAAACTGATCCTGAATTTCAAACACTAACTACTTATATGGCTGCTAATAGCATGGATTTATCTGCCGTAGTAACAGATTGGATTACTTCAGCTTCAGCTGTTGCTGGCAGTGAAGCAAATTATTATATTATTGACTTGAGATCAGCAGATGCATATAATGCAGGTCATATTACAGGCGCTGTAAATTCGACTTTAGCAAATGTTATAACAACTGCTGCAAATAATGGTGGAAAACCAATTTTAGTTGCTTGTTATACAGGTCAAACTGCTGGCCATGCTGTTTGTGCTCTTCGCTTAAGTGGATATCCAACTGCAAAAGTTTTAATGTGGGGAATGAGTGGATGGAATTCTTCTCTTTCTGCTTCTTGGACAGGTGGAACAGGCGATGTTGCGTTATCAAGTGCTAATTGGACTGATGCTCCAGGCGCCATTGTTGATAATGTAGAGTTTGATGATCCTGATTTAACAACAACTGCTACAACTGGTGCAACTATGCTTGCAGAAAGAGTTGCTGCTATGTTAAATACTGGATTTCAGGGAATTACTGCTACTGACGTATTAGCAAATCCTGCAGGTTTTTTTATTAATAATTATTGGGCTGAAGCTGATGTTGAAACTTACGGTAATATTACTGGTGCTCACAGAATTAATCCTTTAACTATTGCAGGTGGCGAATATAAATATCTAGATCCTGAGCAAACTATTGTTACTTATTGTTGGACTGGCCAAACTTCTTCAGTTATAACAGCTTATTTAAACGTAATTGGATATACTGCTTCAAGTTTGAAGTTTGGTGCTAATAGTATGATATATAGTGATTTAACCGCTCATAAATGGGATGCTACAACTGTTGTTGATAATACTTTAGTTACAAAATAAGATTTTTTTATTAAAGCTGTCCTTTTGGGCAGCTTTTTCAAAACTTAATATTATGACAAAAAATTTATATAAAATAATAATATCGTTCGTCTTATTATTTGCATTTAGTGTAAATAATAATATTTACGGACAAGGATGTATGGAGTCTGAATCTGAAGATGGCGTTACTGTTGTTGGATATTTACAACCTCAGTATCAATACATTCAATCAGAAACAGGCGACGAAAATTATTTTTCTTTTAATAGAGCAAGATTAGGTGTTGTAGGCAATATTCCTTACGATTTTAGCTACTATGCAATTATCGATTTCAGTAATTTTAAAACTGATGCAGGTTTGCTTCTAGACGGATTTATTACTTATAAAAGATTTAAAAACTTAAAAATGTCTTTAGGTCAATTTAAATCGCCTGTAAGTTTAGAGCAAAATACTCCTTGTCAGGCATTACATACAATTGAGCGTTCAAAAGTTGTAAATGAATTAGCCGGTCCGGATAGAGATATCGGGTTCATGATTTTTGGTGGCGATGATTCTACTTTATTCAAATATAGTTTAGCAATTACAAATGACTATAAACGAAACGTAAAAGATGAAAATAACCAAAAAAGTATAAAAGGTAGAGTAGTTGTTCAACCTTTAGATTTCTTGAAATTTGGTGGTAGCTTTAGTTATGGAATTACAGGTCCACTTGAAGATAATACAAAAACAAGATATGGAGCAGAATTACAACTAAAATTTTCTAATTTTTTAGTACAAGCCGAATATTTAATGGCAGATGATACAGGCGATTACACAACTGGAGGTGGTTGCGACGGAACACCTATTGAATTTCATACAGGAGGTGTTAGTAGATCTGGATATTTTGTACAAGCTATGTATATGACTTCATTTAACTTTCAACCTGTAATAAAATTTGAATCATATGATGCTGATACTTCAATTGACGATAATAATATTACAACAATAACTTTTGGTGCAAACTATTTTGTAAACGATTGGACAAGAATTCAGCTTAATTATATGTATAAAGCTGAAGCTCCTATTGAAGTTAGAAATGATGTTATTGCTCTTCAACTTCAAGTTAAATTTTAATTTATAATGTTTACATATGAAATATCCAAATAATATGGCTTTAATAATGTAATTACCTGATTACTTGAATGTTTTATATGTAAATATACACAAAAAATACAAAAAAATGAAAAAAGTAAATTTAATAATTGGTCTAGTACTATTATCTTTTATTTCGATTAATAGTATAAATGCACAATTTATATCGGCAGCAGATTTATCTAAAGCTAGTGATGTAATAATTGTTTCAGCTAGAAGCGCTGCAGACTATAGCAAAGTTCATATAAAAGATGCAATTAGCGTTGATGTTTCTTTATTTGAATCAACTGGAGGAATCAAAGGAAAATTAAAAAGTGCATCAGAAATGGCAAAAATACTTGGTTCAAAAGGACTTTCAAAAACCAGTAAAATTGTAGTTTATGACGATGGTAAAAATATCAGAGCTTGCAGATTATATTGGATATTAAAATATTTAGGAGCAACAGATGTTAAAATTCTTGAAGGACACATGAAAGCATGGAAAGATGCGAGAAAACCATTAGTAAAAACAATTACATCACTTAAAGCAGCAACTTTTACACCATCAGTAAATGAAAATATTTATGCTACAAAAGCATACGTAACTTCTAAATTAAACAATGCATCTGTTGCTATTGTTGATGTTCAAACTAAAGAAGAATTTGACAAAGGACATATCGAAGGTGCTATAAATATTGATCATAAATCATTAATTAATCCTGATGGTAAATTTAAATCAAAAGCTCAATTAGAAAGTATTTTTAAAAACGCAGGTGTTACATCAAATAAAGAAGTTATTCTTTATTGTGCATCAAGCGCTAGAGCTGGCGTTGCTTATGTAGCATTAACACAAATACTAAATTATTCAAAAGTTAGAGTTTTTGAAGACGGACTTTATGGATGGAAATAATTTTCAAATATTTATTATGATGAGAAAAAAAATAATTATTTATTTTTCTGCAATAATATTAATCTTTTTATCTGCATGTAGTTCTGACATGAAAAAATAT
>JAFGWC010000001.1 GCA_016937695.1 Bacteroidales bacterium | reverse complement strand
TTTTGTAATTATTTTGCAAATATAAAAAAAGATTTTACTTTTGCCACGCAATTTTTAATTCTCCCTTAGCTCAGTTGGTTAGAGCACCTGACTGTTAATCAGGGTGTCCAAGGTTCAAGTCCTTGAGGGAGAGCAAAGCCACCAAAAACGGTGGCTTTTTTGTTTTATGGATTTTTTTGTTTACATATTATACAGCATTTCGGCTGACAAATTTTATACTGGAAGCACTAATAATCTAGAAAAAAGATTATTACAGCACAATTCCGGATATAGTAAGTATACTAAATCTGGAATTCCTTGGGATTTAGTATATTTTGAAGAATTTAATACTATAGCAGAAGCTTTTAACAGAGAAAATGAAATAAAAGCTAAAAAATCTTGAAAATACATTATGTTTCTTATTGATTCGAAGAATTAGAACATCCCGATATTTATCGGGAGTGTCCAAGGTTCAAGTCCTTGAGGGAGAGCAAAGCCTTACAGAAATGTGAGGCTTTTTTTATTTTTATAAGTTTTTAAACACATAATAACATATAACACCAACATTAGAAGCAACTTATATTAATAAAACAATAATTTAAGCCACGAATTCACTAATTCTTATTTATTAGTACATTTGTGGCTTTTCATTTTCGCAAATAATAATCAAAAATTAAATATTTTAAATTATTCTTCATCATTTATACTCAAATGCACCAATATCATAGGCTGAACCTTGAGGTCTACTTATTCCATCAAAATCATATTGGACTTCAATAAGAGTTAAACCTTTATTTATTGCAGGAGAGCTACTTTGAATATGATAATCATTTTCTCCGTATTCTCCTGTATATGAAACAAATGCCGGGTTTATTTTTATTAATTCGTTTGCTTGTGAAGCTGGTTCTAAACTAGGAGTTGAACCATCGGAATTCCAAGCCAAATTATAATCAATACTTCCTGTACCTCCCTGAATATAACGATGTTGCGGATGACAATCGACAGTTATATTGTTAAGATATTTCAAATTAGAGATATTAACGAACTTAACTGAAGTTCCCCAAGATGAACTACCAATTTTCGCTTTAAAAACATTGTTTAAAACAGAAATATTTCTAAAATCGCCATCA
Source organism: Bacteroidales bacterium (assembly GCA_016937695.1). Classification (GTDB taxonomy): domain Bacteria; phylum Bacteroidota; class Bacteroidia; order Bacteroidales; family NBLH01; genus NBLH01. The sequence continues at coordinate 6,146 of JAFGWC010000001.1, read as the reverse complement.
TACATTCCAATACCAATATCCTGAAATTCAAAAATATTATTTCTAATCATAATATCAGAACAAGCATTGCCATAAGTAGCATCAACTATTATTCCTTTTCCGCTTGGATGTTTTACCATAAAGTAATTTGACTCAATAATTGTATTTGTAACAATTGGTTTAATACTTGAATATCCGTCCCAAGCTTGAATGCAATCAACGTGTGGATCTTCATTTGCAGAATCGTTTGGATCGCCAATATTGTAAAATGTATTTGATTTTACTACATGATTATTACCAAAAATACGCATTCCATCAGCATCATTTCCCGAAAAACCTGGTTCATCGCCTTTGGGATGATATTGAACTGTTGTGCTGATATAATTTTTTTCGATTAAACAATAAAAACCAACAAGATTTATTCCCCATTGACCGTTATGTTCAATTCTGTTTTCTACAATTTGAACATTATCAGCACCATTTGTAATATTTATTCCACCTGTAGGACAATCATGTACGTAACAATTAATTATATCAACATATGAAGTTCCGTCAATATATATTCCAACCCAATTTGTAACACCTTCTGCTTCTATTTCAAAACCATCAAAAGTTATGTAATCTGATTTAATTTTAATTCCTCGTATTTTTGCACCTTCTAAGACTTCTGAAAAGAAAATTATTCTCGAATCTTCGGAATTTCCTCCGTTGTTTAAAGTTACAAATTCGCTATAATTTCCTGAACGTACAACTACAATTGTTCCTTGATTTGCAGAATTTGCTGCTTTTTGGATTGTACGCCATGGTTGGTTTTCAGTTCCGGGATTATCATCATTTCCGCTTGTTGAAACATAATAATCACCTTCAATTGGTCGTAATATTTCAGATATTGGCTCATTTTCAGTTTTTTTACATCCAAGCATGATTATTAAAAAAATCAGTGAAAATATATTTGATTTAAATAGTAAGTTATTCATTGTTTTGATTTTAGTTTAGATAAAATAAATTTATTACATTTGTCAGTTAAAAAGGAAATTACGGAATATTATAAAAAAAAACAAATCTTTTTTTAAACTAAATTATTTTAAACAATTATTAGATTTCAATTAAATTGATTTAAAGCAGTATTTTTATTGATATACATCAATGTTTAATGATGATTTTATAAATTTTGATTTAAATTTTTAAATTTGTTATTTATAAATTTTCCATATTTCATTTAGTATAATTGCCAAACTAAGCACTAAAAAATGAAACAAGATTCTAAAATTTTATATTGGTTTATAGGTTCGTTTTTACTTCCGCCGATATCGTGGTTACTTTCTGCATGGTATTTTAATGTATGGAATACCGAAGAAATGTTTACAGTTCTTTTACGCCCAAATATTCCGCTTTATGTTTTAATTGTGGCATCTATAATTTATTTTATTGTTAAAAGTCAGATAAAAAATATTACTGATTATAATAAAAACCCGAGTGATGAATTATTAGTTAAAGCTCAAAAAAGCACAGTTTTTTTGCCTTGGGTTTTTTTAATTATTTTACCAATATATACTACTGCTGGAAATTTTCCAGTATTATTACCTCTCGATTTTATTGATAATACTGAATTTATAATTGCTTTATCAATTGGTGTTCCGATAGTTTTTCTTTTTGCTATTCCGTTTTTTATTCAAATGAGTATGAATCTTGAAATTTATACAAAAAACCTTCCTTTTTCAAGTAGATATAAGGCAATGTCATTATCTAATAAAATGACTATAATATTCATTCTCAGTATTATAGGAATAACTGTGTTTTATATTAGCGCAGCCATGGGAATTTTACATAACAACACAAGCGATAATTTAGTGTCCGTTTTTTTAAGAAAATTTTTAACAATTTCGGGAATAATTATTTCACTTACATTTTTGAATCTGTATCTATTTAAATATCAAATACTTAGTTCGATTAAAGATATTAGTAAAAGCATAAAAGATTTATCAAAAGGAAAAGGTGATTTGACAAAACGTATTGATATCCATTCAAGAGATGAATCAGGCGAAATGTCTTTTTGGTTTAATGATTTTTTAAATAATATCAGTAAAATGATTATTAAAATAAGAGAAACCGGAGATAAAATATCTGAAATTGGAGCAGTTGTAAACAAAAGTTCTCAGGAAGTTTCTGATGCTGCAAATAAGCAAGCAGCTTCAACAGAGGAAGTTTCTGCATTAATGGAAGAAATGACTGCAAGTATTGAACAAAATGCCAATAATGCTTCGGTTACAGAAAAAATTTCTTCTAAAGCCACAAAAGAAATGCGTGTAATGAGCAAAGCCGGCGAAAATAGCTTACAATCAATAGAAAATATTGCAAATAAAATTTCTATAATAAAAGATATTGCATTTCAAACAAATATTTTAGCTTTAAATGCAGCTGTTGAAGCTGCAGCAGCAGGCGAACACGGCAGAGGATTTTCGGTTGTTGCGTCTGAAGTTAAAAAACTGGCAGAACTTAGCAAGAAAGCTGCTTTTGAAATATCTCAACTTCTAGAATATACTGTTAATGAGACAAATAAGGCAAGCAAGCTTGTGATTGAAATTGTACCTGAAATTGAAAAAACAGCAACATTAATAAATGAAATTAGCTTGGCTAGTCAAGAGCAAAATTCCGGTGCGGCTCAAATAAATAGGGCGATGCATGATTTAAATCAAACTACTCAACAAAATGCTTCGTCTTCTGAAAACATTGCTTCAATGTCTGAAGAACTTTCGAAGCATGCTAAAGAATTAAATAAACTGGTTGCGCTGTTTAAAGTATAAAAATATATTATTTTGTAGTTAAAGGGATTAAAATATTTATTTTAGTCCCTTTATTTTTTTCACTATCCAAATAAATTTCTCCATTTAATTTTTCGACTAAACTTCTTACTAAAGCAAGTCCCAAACCTGTTCCTCGATATAATTTTTCTGTTGAATTTTCGAGTTTAGAGAAAGCCTTAAAAATGATTTTTTGCGATTTATCTTCAATTCCTATTCCTGTATCAGACACAAAAATTTCAATTTTTTTAGTTTCTGAGTTAAAATTATTTATTTTATATCCAAACTTAACATAACCAGTTTCTGTATATTTTAAAGCATTTTCAACTAAATTAAAAACAATATGTTTTATAGATTCTTCATCTGAAAATACTTTTGGATTAGTATTTTGCGGAAGTTCTAAAATAAAATCAACATTTTCTTTTATCAAGTCTGAATTTGATTTTAATAAATTATAATTTTCAACAAAAAGTATATTAAGATCAAATTTTTTATTTTTCAATTTATAGTGGCCTGTATGAAGTTTTGCCACATTCATAATATTATCAATTTGATTAAGCAACACATCAACATTTTTTTCAATAATTTCAATATATTTTGCTTTTTCTTCGTCGCTGATATCGAAAGAACAAATTAATTGTGAAAATCCCAAAATAGCGTTCATTGGTGTTCTAATTTCATGAGATAGGTTTGATAAAAATGAAGAAATTAGTTTCTCTGCATCTTTTGCTTTTTCAAGTGCAAATTCAAGCTCTGTTGTTCTTTCTTTTACTTTACTTTCCAGCTCTTTGTTTGTATTTTCCAGTAATTCTGATATCAATAATAGTTCTTCTGCTTGCTGTTTTAACTCTTCTTTTTGCGAAACAACTTCTTCATATCTTTCTGTTAAAATTAAACTTTGCTCTTCAATTATTTTTGTTCTTTCTTTTACTTGATGCTCTAGTTTTATTTTCTGATATTTTAAAACTTTTGTCCTTACTTTTGAAATAACAATTACAATGAGCACAAAGGCAATTATTAATAAAACTTTAAACCAAGACGTTAGCCAAAATGGTGCATTTACGATAATTACTAATTCTTTTATTTTATCACTCCAAACACCATCTGAGTTTGTTGATTTTATCTGTAAAACATAAGTTCCATATTCCAAATTTGTATATGATGCATATCTGTTTTCATAATCGGTATAATTCCAATCAGATTCAAAACCTTTTAGCTTAAAAGCATATTTAATATTTTGAGGATTTTTATAATCAAATGCAGCAAATTCAAACCCAATTACATTATTTTTATAATTTAATTCAACTGTATCGGTATATGTTATTGATTTTTTTAATATTATTTTGTTATCATATTTCTGACTGATTTTAACATCATTATAAAAAATTTTAAAATTTGTGATATTTATATTTGCTTTAAATTTACTTTGAATCAGACTATCCGGATGAAATAAATTAAATCCGGAAATTCCACCAAAAAGTAATCTTCCATCAGGTAATTTTGTGCTAACTCCACTATTAAATTCATTATCCTGAAGTCCGTCTTTAACAGTAAAATTTACAAATTTCTCTGTTTTTTTATTAAATTTAGATATTCCGCGAATATGACTAATCCATAAATTTGCAGAGTCATCTTCTTCAATGCTATTAATAAATAAATCAGGCAAACCTTCTTTTTTGCCATAAACTTTAAATTTGCCAGTTTTTTTATCAAATTTGTTTAAGCCTGTTGATGTTCCAACCCAAATAATTCCGTCTTTATCAAAATGCATAACAATACAAAAATCGGAAGAAATTGAGTTTGTGTCTTTTATTGAATAATTATATCGTGTAAATTTTTCGGTTTTTGTATTAAAAGCATTTAATCCGCCGCCCCAAGTTGTTAGCCATAAAATTCCATCGTTGTCAAATCCTAAAAAAGTTATAAAATTATTACTTATACTATTTTGCGTATCTATATTTTTATTAAAATTTCTAAATATTCCTGATTTTAAATCAAATTTATCAAGACCATTTCCAAAAGTACCAATCCATAAATTATTTATTTTATCTTTAGCAAGCCAAAAAGCACTATTGCAAGAAATGCTGGTTTCTGTTTCATCTTTTAGGTATTGTTTATAATTACCTGTTTTATGATTAAACAAAATTAAACCACTTTCCATAGTTCCAATCCACAAATTATCTTTATCTTCAACCATTACATGCTGAAAACTATTTAAAAATCCTTTTCTAGATAATTTTTTGAACGGATAATGTGTGATTTTTTTTGTATTTGGATTAAATTTCTCTAAACCCTTTGAATAGGTTCCAAGCCAAATTGTTTTATTATCCTGACAAGTTGAATGTTTTAATACATTTTGAATTAATGATGTTTCGTCATTTTCTATGTGTCTGAAAACTTCAATTTTATTTGGATTTATTTTTGTGGTATTAAGACCTTTTCCATATAATCCAATAAATAATGTTGATGATTTATCTTCGAAAAGAGATATTATAAAATTATCAGTCAGACTGTTAGTATATTCATTTTCTTTTTGATACAAATAGTTATTTTGCAATTTCACATCAAAATAAACTAAACCTTTTCCGGAAATACCAAACCAAAAATTACCAAAACTGTCTTTAAGAATTGATTTTACAGGCGCAAATAAATTCTCTTTGCTGATAAATTTTTCGTTTATAAAGAGATTAAAATTTTTTGAATTAATATTAAATGTTAATAATCCGCCTTCTGTTCCAATAAATAAAGTTGAATCATCTAATTGGTTTATTGCGTTAATTATTCTGAATTTATCATGAAAAATATTTTTTGGCAACGTATAGAAAAATTGAACTATTTTTCCCGTTTTTTTATCAAATTTATTTAATCCGTTTAATGTTCCAATCCAAATATTATTATTTTTATCTTCAAAAAAACATTTTACATCATAATTACTAACACAATTATCGTTATATCCTGATTTATAATTTTCAAATTCTACATTAGAATCTTTTATAATTGGTTTATTTCCAATATCTATTCTAGATTTATTTAAACCCGATTGTGTACCAACCCACACAAAACCTTCACTATCTACAAATACCGAGTTTATAAAATTTCCATTAAGTGTGTTTTTTTCATGTTTTTGAAAAGTAAAAAAGTGAAACTTATCGTATTCTGTATCGTAGCAATTTAAACCTGAAATTGAACCAATCCATATTCTGTCTTTTTTATCTACAGATAAACTTCTTAAATATCCTGAAATTAAACTATCTTTATTCCATGCTTCTTGTTTGTAAACTTTAAAATCATATCCGTCAAATCTGTTTAAACCTGTTTCTGTGGCTAACCAAATAAATCCTTTACTGTCTTGCACTATTGAGTTTA
>JAFGWC010000040.1 GCA_016937695.1 Bacteroidales bacterium | reverse complement strand
TTTATATTAAGTTTATGTAAATTTTCGGGATAATTTTTATTTTTCTCAAGATATTTTTCAATTTCTGATGATAAAATTTTGCCGCTTAAATTTCTTTGATTTTTGTCCCAATTATCAATTGGTTTTTGAATTAAAAAACCAATAAAAAAGCCGATTGAAAGTCCAATAAAAATAATTAAATGTTTTTTTATTGATTTTGTTTTGTAAAATATGTAAATGCTTGACGGAATTGTTATTATAACTGAAATTCCGATTAAAAATTGAATTATTAATAAAGGTAAAATCAGTATTTCTACTCCCGGAAAAAATATTCCTAAACTGAAAAACGTAATAGTTAAAACTATATTTAAAACAATTGAAATTAACAGTATTTTTTTATTATTCATATTTAAATATTAACCACCGGCGGCACAATTTAAACAATATAAAGTTTGAAATCTAAATCCCCAAAAAACAAACGAAAATATTATCAGAAAAATCAGTAAAATAAATTTTAAACTTTGTTTTTTTTGAAAAGCTTTAAATACGAAATAACTAGAGAAAATTGCTAAAAAATAAAATACAATTCCCCATAGTTTGCCTTCAAATAAATGACTGTTTGCCGATTTTTGCATTAAAGGCAATATCCAAAAATATGACAGCAAATTAATTACCGCTAAAATTAAAGCGCTTATTATGAGGTGTTTATTTGTTATTTTCAATTAATTCTATTTTAATTATTGACGGACGATGAGCTTTAACAACATTGTATTCGCCTGAACAGCAATAGAATGAAGACATTTTCCAAGTCCACCAAATTTTAAACGTTTTGTTCAAATATTTTGGATTTGTAGCAGCTCCTTCTTCGTCGTTTTCAAGGTATAATTCATATTTTCCGAAATCGTTGTTTCCAAATCCAAAATCGTAAAAAAAATTATTTTTATCAGTAAACATAATATGAAAATAATCGCCAAATTCAACTCCATTAAATGTTGCTATAAAAGGACTTTCAACATTTTTCCATTCTTCAATTGCGTTTGATAATTCATCGTATAATTCACCGTCTTTCAAATTTTCATCAATTATTTTGTTTTCAAATTCGATAGTTGGTTTTGTTTTTTGTTCGTTTTGTTGTGCAAATACTGAAATTGTAAATAAGCCAATAATTAGAAGTGTTGTTATTTTTTTCATTTATTTATTTTATAATTTTTGGTTTTTTTAAAAATTAAGGTGCATGTGGAGGCATAGGAATATCGTCAAGATTTATTTCTTTTTCTTTTTTTCTGTCTTCTTCAATCTCTTTTTTTGTTTTAAACTCCAATCTTTTTATTAAAATTTCATCAGAATCATCAAAAAGAATCATAACAATAATATTATCTATGCCTGAAATATAATCAAAAATACTTGCATGAAAATAATCGGCGCCATTTATTATAAGTCCGGATGAATTTTTATATTTCTCTAATTCTATTTTTAAGTTTTTCAGCTTTTGAATTAATTTTTCCTGATTTAAATTTGAACTAAAATAATGAGTTAAAGAAGAAACATCTTTATTAATTTCGGCAGCTAAAACAAACTCTTTTGCCTTTAAATATTGTGTCCTATACTTCTCATTACCAGACATATATTGGTCTAATTTATTATCGGCTATTCTAAAATTTTCGCAATTTTGTTGAAGTCTGTACCTTAATAAATAGTGAAAAACTGTAATATTTCCGAGTCTTGAATTTTCAATTTTATCAAGTTCTTTATTCCATTCTTGTTTATTTTTTGAAATTGCATCAGTAATTATTTTTTTTGTTTCAAAAGCAGTTATATTATCAATATTTTTTATTGTATCTAATTGATTACAAATGTTTTTCGCAATTTTATCAACAATAGTTGTATTAATCTGACTTATGCTAATTTCAGAAAAAATTAATAAAATTATTGAGATGTATAAAAATCTAAACATATTTTAAAATTTTTTAGTTTTCTGTTAGATTTTGATTTAGTATTTTAAAAGTTTCAATCATGTGATTAATTTTTTTTATTCCTAATTTGCTGTATTCTAAGGGAATACGATAATTTTGATTTTTGCATTTTATAAATAAATAGTAATCGTCAGAATCTTCAACAAATCTTTTTTCTATGTAAGTTCCAATAATATTATTCCATAAAATTAAGTTTTTTTTAATCGTAATACCTTCTGTATTTATTGTTAATAATGAACCATTTTTAAATAAATAAATTATTGGATGAATGCTGGCTATCAGAAATAAAAAAATTGAAACAGCTTCAATACTGATTTTAATTTCTTTGTTTTCTACATAGTTTTGATTTAAATAAAACTTTACGAAAAGATAAAATATTGAAATAATAATTGCCGGAACTATAATTTTAGCAAGATTTAGAATCTTAGACGAGTTAAATACAATTTCTTTTTTCTTAAAATCGCCAAATTCTTCTGTATAAAGTCTTGTTGGTTCAAGTTGTCCTTCAAAAAAATCATGTGTTTTTTCTTCTAAATCTTTCATTGTTTAGTTTTGGAAAAAATAAGCATATTGTGTTTATATTATCTTGAATATCAGTTAATTATTTTTTATTTGTAAGATAAATATCAGAAAAATAAAAATACAAAAAAGACTTTTTCGTTAGTAAAACTATTTGAAAAAAGTATTAATTTAACAGATGTTTTTTAGAGTCATTTTTCCATCCTGCTTTATAATCAGCATTTACAAAGTAAATTTTTAAATCAGCTTTATAATCATCGTTTACAAAAAAAACTTTTTTGTCTGCTTTGTAATCAACATCTGTAAAAAACCACTTTCCGTTGTTGTCTTTTGCTTTGTAATCAGCATCTACTTTGTAAACTAAAAGATCTGCTTTATAATCATCACTAACAACATAAACTTTAAAATCAGCTTTATAGTCAGAATCAACAGAGTAAATTTTTTGGGCATTTGCAAATTCAATAGCCACTAAAAAAAATAGAATAAAAAAAATATTTTTCATGTAAGTTTTTATTTGGTAGATAATCAGAATTTTTTGAAAATATAAATAAATATTTTTATAGAATTAATTTATTAATGATTTTTTTTTATCACAAATTTATCATACATAAGTATTAACATAGCAGATGTGAATGCAATTATAGCAAACGTAAGCCACATTAAATCAGGGCGTTGCATGTCTCTGGCAAAAGCAGCATATAGTTGTCCGGATAGTATTCCGCCAAAAAGATTGCCCAATGCCACACACCAGTAAAAATATCCCATATAAAGCGCAACTTTTTCTGGCGGTGCAATTTTTCCTGTATATTCTTTTGATTTTGGCGAGGCCATCATTTCACCGAAAGAGAAAACCAGAATTCCTGCAACCGTAATCCAGCCAATTGTTCCAAAAATAAGTACGGAGAATGAAACAACTGTAATTAAACTACCCCAAAAAATTGTTGTAAATGGTTTTAGTCTTGTAACTAAATACGATATTAATACCTGAAAGAAAATAATTGCACCTGCATTTAAGTTAATTAAATATTCAGGATTTACTTGTCCGGGAACTGCCATTGAGTTAGAAAATGAATTAAATAACTCATTAGAAAGACCAAATGCATTAAAAAACGAATAAACTGCATTCATTAAATCTGATGTATCTACAAAATCGCGAATATAAAGCGGTAATGTGTAAAATATTTGATTAAATGATGTCCAAAAACCAGACATTAGAAGTAGAAACAAACCAAATTTCCAATCTCCAAGTTTCATTCGTGAAGTAATCCATGATTTATTTATTGAATGGCTTAATTTTCTTAAAATTAAATCATAAATTACATTTACCCCAACCCATATGATAGAGATGTAAGTTATTTGAGTCCAGGTAATTGTATTGTCCGAAGTGAATTTTGAACCCATAACCAGAATAACTAATAATCCAAAAATAAAAAGGAAAAACCTAGCATTACCAAGTACTTCAACCATATCAGACATAACCTTTTTAAAAGAACGCGGATTTGCAGATTTTGCTTCAGAAGTAGGTTCTTTATAAAACAAAGTTACAAAAATCATATTAACAGCAACCCATCCTGAAGATGCTATAAACACATAATCCCAGCTAGTTGCTCGAACAATACCTGCAACAATAGGTCCAATAAAACCACCAATATTGACCATCATATAAAAAATGCCAAAACCCATAGACGAACTTCGTTCGTTTGTTACTTTTGCTATAGTGCCTATAATTACCGGTTTAAACATAGAAGCTCCAATTGCAACCATCATAAAGGCTAGAAAAAATGAAGGGAATGATTTAAATACACCAAGGAAAAAATATGCGGGAATAAGAACAAAAAATGCTGCAAACAGCATTTTTCTAAATCCGTACCTATCGGCTAATGCACCGGAAACAACAGGAAAAAGGTATAAAAAGAAAGTTACAACGCCTTGTAAAACACCTCTGTCTTCGTCAGAAAAGCCAAGGCCGCCATCAGAAACCGCTCCAGTAATATATAATGATGAAACAGCGAAGAAACCATACCAAGCCATACGTTCGAAGATTTCCATGGTGTTGGCAATCCAAAATGTTTGAGGAAAATCTTTTAATTTAATTTTTTCTTTCATGTATTTTAAATATATATCAATATTGAATTTTATTTTTATGTACAAAAAGCAATTATCTTTCCACTGCTAAAATAGTTAAATTTTTGTTTTTCTTACATCTTTTATTATTCCAGATTATTTTCTAAACAGGCAATAAGCTTAAGTAATTTTCATTATTTTTTTAAAAAAGTTAAACATAATACAATCTAAATGTTCATAAAATCAGTACTTTAGTTGTTTTTCGATGTAAGTTTATAATTTATAAAAACGATGTAAATAATAAACAAAAAATACAAATAAAGCACAATATGATTATTAACAAAAAAGTGTAAAAATCGTCGAAAAGTTAAACTTTCGTTTTGCGGAATTTCGCCATACCAAAGTCCGCCGTAATAGCAAGGAATTATAAATTGTATATTGTTATTTTCTTTATTAAATATAATTTTTTTGAAGCTATCTTCCTTTAAATCAAAAAGTTCTCCTCTATTCTTATGAAAACGAACATCCTTATCCCAGTCTCTATTTGCTAAGTCAGAAATATTATAACGAATGCCTGTTTCCCGTTTTTTATAAGTCCAAGAATAAAGAATATTTTTATCAGGTTTACAATAATTATTTTTCACACCAATCTGAACTCCATCTTCGCTTAAAATATAATAATGATTTTTATCAAACCATCCAATATTTTCAATAGAACTCATAAAAGAAGAATTTGTTTCAATTTTTGTATGGTCTAAATATGCATCAAGTCTATAAATGCCTAATCCATAAGTACATTCGTTTGCTAAATTGTTTTTAAAGCTTAGATTTTCAAAAATTGACGAATCTGCTTTTATCCATTTTGCCCCAAAATTATCTGAATACCAATATTTTAATTCTAAATCAGTATTGTATTGCGAATAATTTGCATTTATGCCTTCAATTGCAATAATTTTTTTGGGATTTTTATTTTCAAAAGTATAATGAAGTTTAATAAAACCAAATTCTTTTTCCTGCTTTGGATTAAATTTCAAAAGCAAATTGTAATAATTTGAGATTTGAGGTAATTATTGTGTCATAACATATCAGAAAATACATGAAATTAGGCTATTAACTAAATTTTTATTTAAGCTAAGCTGCTTTTTTAATTGCTCTTAAAATCACATAATCAATCATTTTTCTTCTGTGTACATAACCAAGTAACCACGAAATAAAGGAAAGAGCTAAACCAATTCTAATTCCTCTTGTCCGAATTGCATTTTTAATTGATTTCATTTTTAAATTATATTGCGAAAATCCGGGATAAACATATTTTCCTGCGCTTTCAGAAAAATCAATATCAAAACCAATTTTGTTTAATAAATTGTTCATCTCTTTTATCGACATCCAATTAGCTTTTGGCATATACCAATGTTTTGCACAAAATTTAGCAATTATTCTGTTATACAGATTTTTTCCTGCAACAATATTATCAACAATAATATCTGAAAGTAATAATACGCCTTTTGGTTTAAGCATTTCGTAGGCTTTTCTTAAAAATATTTCTCTTGTATTAAAATGCGCAGGACCTTCAATACCAATAACATAATCAAAACTTTCAGCCGGAAAATTCAGTTTGCAAGCATCCATTTTTTCGAAATCTATTTTATCTGATAAATTTAACGAACTAATTTGGTGCTTAGCGAATTGAATATGAGAGTCTGTAATATCAATAGCTATTATTTTTTCAGGATGAATCTTTTTGTAAATTTCAACAGTTTCAGAACCATATCCGCAAGCAACATTTAAAACAGTTCCGCTGTTAAGTGGCTTTTCGTATTTAAGTATTCTATTAATCAATGTTTTAACAGCTTGGCTATATTCAGTTATCTCGTCTGTCCAATAACCAAACGATAAATAACCTTCTTCTTGAAGTCCTCTTATATCAGTGCTAAGAGAATAAAATTTTTCAACATTATTTTCGTGTGTATGTTTCATTTTTAAAGCAGCAATTGTTACTAATATATAAAAAAATAAGTTTTTTTCAAATATTTTAATACTGATTTTTAATGAAAAAAATGAGGTTTTTTTATTTGTTTTCTTTAATATTTTGCTCTCTTATTTTTAAAAGTTTTTTTTGATATTTTGACTGAATAATATCAACAATAACTAAAATGGCTAGAATAAAATAGAAAGTTGTTTTGTTCATAGCAGTAATTTCGTTGCCAACAAGCTGTAAATGAGATAAATGTCCGCCTTCAGTTAAAAGCATTATTCCAACAAGAAAAAGAATAAAAAGTCCTAAAACTTCGTACATTCTGTTTTGTTGTAAGAAATTACTTACTTTTTCAGATAACCAAATCATTATAAGTCCGCCAATAATAATTGCAACAGCCATTAGCCAAAAAACTTTAGTTAGTGCAATTGCGCTTAAAATAGAATCGAATGAAAATACTAAATTCATTATTATTATTATAAAAATAATTGATGAAACTGATTTATTTTTTTTTGTTTTCTCTTCATCCTTATTTTCTAAAGCAACTAATTTCCAAATTTCTTTAATAGATGTATAAATTATAAATCCGCCACCAAGTAAAACAATGATACTGTGTATATTAAGCTCACCTGTAATAATTCCTTCAAATTTTAATTTTAAAAATGGCGACTGAAAATATTCAATAACAGTTACTAATAAAAAAAGCAATGCAATTCTTAAAATTATAGCAACTCCAATTCCAACTTTTCTAACGTAAGCTTGTTTTTCTTTTGGTGCATTTTTCGATTCTAGTGATATATAAAGCAAATTATCGATGCCTAAAACAGCTTGAAGTAAAATAAGCATTAATAAAGTAAAAAGATTTTCTAATGTAAAAGTTTCCATATTTTAAATTTTCTGCAAATATAATTACAAACTAATGTTTATCAAAAGATTAATAAGTTATTCATTTATCAAACGAATAATATATTTCATGTAAAAATGAAATTTTATTCATTATTAAAGAGATAAAGGTATAAAAATACTATGTATATTTGATTTATATGAATTTGTAAATTAAAATATTTGCTTAAGAATAAAATTCAATATTAATTTGCAACATTTTGAAAATAAGATTTTTAAATCAATAAAAATGAATATTGGAATTATAATTGGCAGAATTGGAGGAGTTGATGGAGTTGCACTTGAAACAGAAAAATGGATTGAAGTTTTTAAGCGTTTAGGGCATAATGTTTTTATTGTTTCCGGCGAATTTCAAAATTGGGACATAAATCCTGAAAAAGACACACTTGTTCCGGAAATGTCATTTTTTAATCAATCGTGCATGTGGGATCAGGAAAATGCTTTTTTCGAACCTGATGAACCAACAATAGAATTGCTGTATCATATTGATAATTACTCGAATATAATATATCGCCAATTAGAAAAATGGTTGCATAAAAACAAAATTGATGTAGTTTTATCAGAAAATGCATCAGCATTGCCGGCACATCTTTCGATGGGTTTGGCAATAAAAAAACTTGCCGAAAGAACCGGCGTTAAAACAATAACTCACGATCATGATTTTGCGTGGGAGCGAGGCGATCGTTATATTTCGCCTCATAACGAAATTAACGATTTTATTGCAGAAACATTTCCGTTAAGGTGTAATAATTCTATTCATGCGGTTATAAATACACATGGACAAGAATCTATAATGCAAAAGTTTGGACGAAAAGCTATTATTGTTCCAAATGTTATGGATTTTGATCAGGAATTTGGTGTTTTATCTAAATCAAACGGCAGCTTAAGAAATGAGCTAAAACTTGATAAAAGTGATATTTTACTGTTTCAAATTACCAGAATTGTAAGGCGAAAAGGAATAGAAACTGCAATAAAACTTGTTGATAAACTGCAAGATAAAAGAATAAAATTGATAATAACCGGAAGCCACGCCGACGATGAAGGCAGTATATATTACAACGAATTAAATGCACTTATTAATGATTTAAAATTAGATAATCAAGTGAAATTTGCCGCACACATTATAAACAATAAAGGAAATCTTGGCGGACTTGGCATTACTTATTCATTATCAGACGCTTACGCTAATGCAAATTCATGTACATATTTTAGTACTTACGAAGGTTTTGGAAACGCTTTTGTTGAAGCTGTTCTTGCTAAAAAGCCTATTTTTGTTAATAATTATCAGCCGGTTTATATGCCTGATATTGGAAGCAAAGGCTTTAAAACAGTTATGCTCGAAAATAGTAATTTAACAGATGAATCAGTAAAAAATATGGCAGAAATTATTTATAATCCTGAATTAAATAAAGAAATTGGAGAATATAACTGGAAACTTGGAAAGAAATACTTTTCGTACGATACATTACAAGAAAAAATTGAAGAAATATTAAAGAGTTTTTAATTGATATTATTTTTACAGAATTTGAAAATCATTGATATTCAAATTTTTGTAAATTTAAATATTGTAAAAAATAAATGAAGAATACTAGAATGACAATTAGCGACTTACGAAAGAGACAAAATGATTTTTAAAAACTAAATTAGAAATTTATGCAAGAGACTATATTACAATACTTTCAAGATAATGCAACACCTTTTTTGGATAGTTTTTTTAATTATGCTACAATGCTTGGCGAGCAATATTATATCATTATTCTTATAACGTGGATTTATTGGAATGTTTCTAAAAAAAACGGTTTTATTTTAACATTTACATTTATAATTTCATCTATAGTAAACGGGTTTTTGAAAAATATTTTTCACACAGAAAGGCCATATCAAAAGTTGGATAGCATTGAAGGAAAAAGAATTCAAACTGGTAGCGGATATTCATTTCCAAGTGGACACACACAAGGTTCAACAACACTTTTTGTTACTCTTGCTTTAATTTTAAAGAAAAATATCTACATGGTAATTGCAATATTGCTTTCTCTTTTAGTTGCGGTTTCAAGAGTTTATTTAGGAGTACATTGGCCTGTTGATGTAATTTTTGGTTTTATTTTCGGTATAATTATTTCTTTTGTTTTGTATTGGTATTTAAATAAAATTTACGATAATAAGCCGCTGTTTTACAGAGTGTTAGTGTATTTTTTATTATCAGCATATTCAATTTATATAATTCTTTTGCTTATAAATTCGGTGTATTTTAATAATGAATATGATTTTGGCGATTCAATAAAAATTCTTGCAATTGCAACAGGTTCTTTTTTGGGTTTTATTTTAGAAGAAAGGAAATTTCCTTTTTTGGTTGAAAACAAAATATCAATAAAAATAATAAGATTTATTTTTGGTTTTTTTGTAACCATAGTTTTTTTATTAGGCTTAAAATATTTGTTTCCAGAAGGAATTATTTTTAATGCAATAAGATATTTTATTGTTGGATTTTGGATTAGCGCAGGTTTGCCTTTTTTTGGATTTAAAATGTATTTATTTAAAAAAGAATAGACGAAAATATTATCGAAGAAATTTATTTATTGTTGATATAAGTTGCTGATTATTATCTTGTTTACTTATTTGCGCATCATGAAATTTAGAGTTTTCCGATTTTGATTTTGGATTAAGATCAAAATTATTTTGTGAAATAATAGGAATTGATTTTCTGATTTTTTTAATTTTAAGCGAAGTGCAATTATCTTTAATTCCTTCCATATCAATATTAATTAAAACAATATCAATTTTTGCAATAGCTTTAATAATTATCAAAGCATCTTCAATTGAAAAAGCAAATAGAGTTTCAATTTTAGTTGGTTTTAATATTTCACCAATTTCGGCAGCATTTTCAGCTTCATTTTCAATAATTAAAATAGTTCTGTTTTTAAAATTGCATTTATTCTTTTCTATAAAAATATTTTCCGGTTTTTGAATAAACGGAATTGTAAATGTAAATATAGAGCCTTTACTTTCTTCAGCTTCAACTTTAATATTTCCACCTAATTTTTTAACTAAAATTCTTGAAATATTTAAGCCTAAACCGGTTCCGCCAAAATTTTTTGATGTTGAACTTTCGGCTTGTCTAAAACGCTGAAATATTATTTTTTGTTTGTCTTTTTGGATACCAATTCCTGTATCTTCAACAAAAAATTCTAAAAAACTGGTTTTAGGATTTTTTTTAATCGTATATCCAAATTTAACAAATCCTTTGTATGTAAATTTTAAAGCATTTCCAATTAAATTAATCAGAATTTGTTTTAAACGCATATAATCTGTGTAAACAAAAATATCATCATCAATAAATTGTGTTTCGTAATAAAAATATATTTGTTTTTCGGCACGGGATAAAATACCTTCTTTAAAAAACTGATATAATTCAAGAATTAATTGGTTAATATTTACTTTTTCTTTGTTAAGATTAATAATTCCGGCTTCAAATTTAGATAAATCAATAATATCGCTTATTAAATTTAGCAATTGATTACTACTGTTTTCAATAATTTCAAGATATCTAACTCGTTTCTCTTCCTCAATATCCGGAGTTTTAAGTAAATTAGCAAAACCAATTATTCCGTTCATCGGAGTTCTTATTTCGTGAGAAATGTTTGACAGAAAAGCAGATTTTAGTTTTTCACTTTCTTCAGCTTTATTTTTTGCTTTTAAAAGAATTTTTTCATAATCATTTTGTATGGTAATATCTCTGAAAAAACCAATAATAAATTTTTGCTTGTCAATATTAATTTCGCTGCTGCTTATTTCAACAGGAATTATTTTTCCTTTTTTATCAATAATTGAAGATTTAACAGTGTTTTTTAACCAATAATCAAGGTCATTAAACCAATTCGAATTATTGTTTATTTCATCTTTCGGATGCATTTTATTTCGGTTTAATCCGATTAAATCTTCTTTTTTTGCTTTAAATAGTTTTTCTGCTTTTTTGTTTACATCAGCAATATTTGCAGATTCATATTCGAGAATAATTATTGCATCGTTTGCTGTTTCAACAATTGTTCTGTATTTTTCTTGATTTTCTTTAATTAAAATGGCAGCTTTTTTTCTTTCGCTAATATCTCTAATTGCAATAACTTTAACTTTTCTTTTGTTGTATTGAAAGTTTTTGTTTTCTATTTCAACAGGAATAATTTTTTTATCTTTTCTAATAAGATTTTTTTCTGTAATTATTTCAATATCAGAGTTTAAACTATTATAGATTTCTTGATTTTCGTTTGGCTTAAATAAATCAGTAATTTTTAATTTTAGCAATTCCTCTTTTGTATATTTTGTAAGTTGGCGAGCTTTATAGTTTAAATCAATAATTTCATTGTCAAAGCAAATTATAATTGCTTCAAAAGTAGCTCTGGAAAAGGCTTTAAATCTGTTATTACTATCTTTAAGTTTAGAAACAAAGATTTCTTTTTCAAAAGCACTTGAAATTATATTTACAATTATTTTTAAAAAGTTTATTTCTTGTGTTTGCCAATTTTTATAAGTAATACACTCATCAAAACCAATGTTTCCAAAATATAAGTTGTTGACAAATAATGGAATAAGCAAAGTTGCTTTAACATTCTGTGGTTTTAATATATCTTTTAAATCATCAGGTAATTCATCAATATCTGATATATTTAAAACTCCTTTTTCTATAATAAGTGGCTTAAAAGAAGGAATTTCAGAATAATCTATTTTTTGTAAATTGTCTTTTTCAGCACTAATTCCTGTATTACACCATTCATGGCTGGAACGACAATATTTTCCATATTCAAAATCTTCAATTATATAAACTCTGCTAACTTTTGTATGTTCCCCAATTAGCTTAACAGTTTTATCAAGAGCTTTTCTGAAATTTTTATTTTTATTAAGTATTTTTGAAATATTAACAATAAGTTTTTTTTGATTATATTCATACTCAAGCTTTTCCTTGAAGTTTTCAGATTTTAATTTCTTTTTATAGTCTTTAAGTTTAGACTTAATTAGTTTATTCTCAGCTTCAAGCTTCAATATTTTATTATATAATTTATTATCTGCCAAGTTAAAAAATGTTATATTTATAGATGAAAATAAATCTAAATTTTAATTATTTTATCAAATTTAAAATAAGTTTTATAACTTATAAATTTGATAAATTTTATTTTAAAAAACAGCTTGTAATTAACACATTAATAAATATTTAGCAATTAAACATAATCAATTTTTTATAAAATTGACATGCAAATGTAAAAAAAAAATAAGAAAATTATAATTTTAATTATATGTATAAAGTGTTAATAAGTGTTTTGTCGTTTTTTATTTCATCTTTTTTTTATTTTAATTATAATTTTAAATTAAAAACAAGAATTGATTTAGAAATTGAGCCAATTATTTTCAGAACAGACAATTTAGGTTTTATATACGTTTCTGATAATATTTTGTTAAGAAAATACAATTTAAATGGCGAATTAATTAAAACTTATAGTGACGATAAATTTTTGGATTTACAGCTAGTTGATGCAACAGATCCTTTTAAAATTTTATTGTATTATAAAAATTCTAATAAAATTATTTTTTTAGATAAAAATCTGGCAAAAATAGGAAATGAAATAAGTTTAGATAAGTTAAATTATTTTGCAGTAAAATCGGTTTGCAAATCAAAGCAGTATGCAATTTGGATTTTTGATGAATTTGAAAATAAGTTAATTCAATATTGTTTTAACCCAAACCGGATTATTCATCAAATTTCAATGGACAATTTTACAACTGGCGATGTATCTATTAGTGAACAAGGTAATTATGTTGCTGTAATCAGCAATAAATCAAGCGTTTATATTTTTAACGACAACGGATTATTTATCGACAGCCTTAATTTAAAAGGTAAAAATATTTTTCAGATAAAAGGAGAAAATATTATTTATAATGAAGAAAAAAACGTTTATTCTTATAATTTTATTAAAAAGGAAACAAAATCATTTAAATTTGATAAAATAAATGATTTTGAAGAATTAAGAATTGAAAATGACAATTTGTATGTAACAAAAGGCAAATCAATCTTTATATATTCGATGAATTTAAAAGAATAAACGTTTTATCAAATTATTTACTGAATTTTCTTTTTCTTGTTTTTGATTTATCATCAGAAAATTTAGGTTTTCTTTTCGATTTGTCGCCGAAAGATTTTGAACCTCTTCTTGAATTGTCTTCAAAAGATTTAGAATTTCTTTTAGAATTATTAGGTTTTTCTCTTTTTGTTTCAGAGAATTTTGGTTTTTCTTTTGATAATTCAACAATAAGTTTAGTTCCGTTCATATTTGAATCACTAAAACCGTCGATAATGTTTTTTTCGTATGTCGAATCCACTTCGAAAAAAGAAAAGTTTTTTAGAATATCAATTTTACCAATTTCAATATTTCTGAGTTTTGAATTTTCATTTATTAAACCAATAATATTTGCAGCATTTAAATTATCAACTTTACCAACATTAATGAAAAATCTAGAAAACTGAGTTCCTGATTCAGATTGAGATCTTTTATTTTTACTTCTTTCGCCTCTGCCTTCATCTTTAGTTAAAATATTTAAATCAGGTGCATTTTTGTAATAATTTAAAAATCTATTAAACTCAGCAGAAACAAAGTGTTTAATTAATTCTTCTCTGCTTAACCAACTTAATTTTTCATAAATAATCGGCAAAAACTCTTCAATTTGGGCCTCTTCAACTTCAATTTTTTCAATTTTATCGATTAAATTAAAAAGTTGTTTTTCGCAAATTTCTCTTCCGCCAGGAACATTTTGAAAAGTGAAAGATTTATTTATTTTCTTTTCAAGATCTCTTATTTTATTTTTCTCTCTACTATGAATTATAGAGATTGAAGTACCTTTGTTTCCTGCTCTACCAGTTCTTCCACTTCTGTGAATATAAGCATCGTTACTTTCCGGTAAATTATAGTTAATTACATGACTTAACTCATTAACATCCAATCCTCTAGCTGCAACATCAGTAGCAACTAAAATTTGAAGATTTTTAACTCTGAATCTTTGCATTACATTGTCTCTTTGAGCCTGAGATAAATCGCCATGCAAAGCATCAGCATTATAGTTGTCTTTCATTAATTTTTCAGCAACTTCTTGTGTTTCTCTTCTTGTTCTGCAAAAAACTATACTGTAAATGTTTGGATTTAAATCAGCAATTCTCTTAAGAGCTTTATATTTATCTTTTGCATTAACCATATAGTAAATATGATTTACATTTTCAGCAGCTTCATTTTTATTACCAACAGTAATTTCATCAGCATTTTTCATGTATTTTTTTGCAATACTAGAAATTTCTTTAGGCATAGTTGCCGAAAAAAGCAGAGTTTGCCTTGAAGCCGGTGTTTCAGCTAAAATAGTTTCAATTTCATCTTTAAAACCCATACTAAGCATTTCATCTGCTTCGTCGAGAATTAAACTTTTAAGATTATTTAGTTTTAAAACTTTTCTTCTTATAAGGTCGTTAGTTCTTCCGGGAGTTCCAACAACAATTTGTGCGCCTTTTTTTAATTCTCTTATTTGAGTATCAATGCTTGTTCCGCCGTAAACCGGAACAACATTTATACTTCCTATATATTTTGAATAAGATTTAAGATCGTTTGTAATTTGCATGCATAACTCTCTTGTTGGACTTAAAATAAGTGCTTGTGTATTTTTAGAATTTAAATCTAATTTTTCAATGATTGGAAGTCCAAAAGCTGCTGTTTTTCCTGATCCTGTTTGTGCTAAGGCAACAAGGTCTTTGTCAGAGCCTAACATGTGAGGGATTGTTTTTTCTTGTATTGGGGTAAGGTTTTCAAAATTAAGCTCTTTAACAGCTTTTATTATTTCAGGTTTAAGACCTGAGTCTTCAAAATTTTGCATAAATATTTAATATTAAGCTAAATAACTAGTGATTGACATATGTCAGATGTGTAAAAAACGTGCAAAGATATGAATAAAAAGCACTTAAGTGTAATTTATAGTGTTAATAATCTATAATTTATATGTGTAACCCATATATTTTAGATAACTTAATTAAACTTTGCAATATCAATATTAAGCCATTTATTAAGGCTGTCTATAATTCTGTTTTTTTCTTGATTTTCGAAAGAACTTATTCTGGTTCGATGAGAGCCGCCTTTTTTTATCATTTTAAAACTGTTGGTTTTTTCTTCAATTAATTCAACTGCAGGAGCTGACCACGGATCATTTTCGCCATAGATGTAAATGAAATTATTTGCATTTTTTTGGAGATATTTATTAACAGAATGCATTAAAGTATCGTTAAAATTTACACTAATTCCTTCGGGCAATGTGAAATTAAAATCAGGATTGTTTGCGTATTTGAGAAGTCCTTTAAAATTGCTTGTATTGTATGAGTAAAATCCAATTTCGGTTAAAGCTTGATAAAAAAACGGCTGATAGGTTTTAATACTTTCATCGCTGAAAAAAGAAATTGCATCAACATTTTCCATATGAGTAATTAATTTTTCCGGATTTTCAAATTTTGTTGGAATGTTATTGCATGAGCAAAATTGCCATTGCCAAAATGCAAATTCATATTCAAGAACTGAATATTCGAAAGCTTTTTCTAAACCTAAAATATTGAATGTGTAATTTTTATTTGTGGCATTTTTTTCAAATTCAGGTAATATTTTTTCTTTGTTTTGAAGAAGAATTTTTTGGAAATTTTTAATTTTATCTCTGCACTCTTTTGAGCCAACATTATCGAAAAAACTAATTAGTCTTTTTTCTTGAGCTGAAAAGTTTAACGGCGCTACATATGGAATTGAAACATCAATATCTTTTGGATAGTAAAAGCGGTGATACATAGTTGTTTGTCCACCTTTACTTATACCGGAACTTAACCATTTTCCTTTATAAATTGGTTTTAAAATTTCAATAATTCTGTGATAATCTGCAGAAGCTTGCTCAATATTTAAATATTTCCAGTTTATTTTTTTTGGACTTGAATTTCCAAAATATCTGTGTTCAATATAAACCTGATTTGCACCAATTAAATTGGCAATTTCAGAAATATATGATGCGCGAATAGAGTATCCGTTTATGAAAAGAACTGTTGGTCGCGACAAATCCAGGTGCGACAAATAAACTGTTTGCTTGAAAGTCACACTGTTTGTATCATTGTGATTTACAGGCTGTTCTACTTCTAACTTAAAGCATTGCTTGTATATTGAATCTCCTTTTTCTGTAATAAAACTAACGCCTTTTATTTGTGATAGTTTTTCGGCAATTAAATAGTTTTCATCTGTATTGTTTTTTTGTGTGCAATTTGAAAAAATGAAGATGAAAGTAATTAAAGTATATTTAAAGGCGTTAGTCATTTTAAATTTGTTTTTTATTCGTTATCAGAAGCAAACCATTCTGCAAATGAATTTGCTGTTTCATGAAGTTTAATACTAAAAAGTTTAACATCATCAGGTAATTTGCTTTTTATTCTTTCGGCAAAATCAATAACCATGTTTTCGCAAGTTGGCTGATAGTTTAGAATTTCATATCGTTCAAACATTTCTTCGGTTGTTAATAAATGTTTTGACGGCGCTTTTGAACTTAAAACAACGCAATGATCGAATTTATTAACAATTGTTGAATTTACAATTTTTTTTAAATCTCCAAAGTCTATTACCATTCCAATTTTTGGATTGTTATTTTCAGTAATTGGCTCACCAATAACAGTTACAAACAAAATGTATGAATGTCCGTGAATATTTTTACATAATCCGTCATAATTCCATAATGCATGTGCCATTTCAAAATGAAATTCTTTTGTTACTCTAATTTTAGGCATATTTATTAAATTTTAATTGTGTTAAATTTACGAATTAAATATATTTAAAAATAAAAAAAAGCTATTATTTAGATTGATTTTATAAAAAAAGATAATCGGAAAATAAATTTGTTGAGTATAGATTAATTATTTTCAGTTGGTAAGTAAAATTTAAAAATGCTTCCTTTTTCTATGTTTGAATTTGTTTCTTTACTTTCAATTATGAGTTTTTGGTTATGCCTTTTCAAAAAATCGAGGCAAATGTTGATGCCTAATCCTGAGCCTTTTTCTTTTTCAGTGCCTAAAGTAGAAAACGTTTCGTTTAAATTTAATATTTTATCAATGAGTTGTTTGGATATTCCAATACCGTCATCAATAATACTTATTTCAACAAGTTCTTTATTAACAGAATTGATTATTTTGTGTGTTTTTTTTGTTTTTACAACAATATTTCCATCAGATGAGGTGAATTTTATCGCATTTGAAATTAAGTTTCTTATAACTGTTGTAATCATGTTTTTATCAGCAAAAACATTTTCATTATCGCTAATTTTTTTGATAAATTTTATGTTTTTACTTTTAGCACTTTCTGCAGCAATATTAATACTTTCGTTAATAGCTTCTTCAATAATAAAATTTTGGGGTTCAAATTCAATTTGACCTCTTTGGCTTCTTGCCCAAAGCAATAAATTGTCAAGTAAAGTATATGCAGATTCAAGACTTTGCTGCATAGTTTTTAAAATTTGCAAAGTTTGTTCCTGATTTGACATGTCAGGATTTTCCAGAATTATATCAAGAAAAGTTTTTATTGTTCCAACAGGTCCGCGTAAATCATGACCAATTAATGAAAAGAGTTTGTCTTTTGCAGTGTTAACTTGCTGTAATTCATCTTTTTGTTCGCTTATTTGAGCATAAACTTTTGCATTTTCAATTGCAATTCCAATGTATACAGCTAAATTTTTTATTAAATCTACATGATATTCAGAATATGAATTTTTTCTGAAACTTTGAGCTGTAATAATTCCAATTTTTTCGTTTTTAATTTTAAGAGGAATTATAATTGATGAATCAACAGTTTGAAAGCTTGTAATATTTGGAAATGTTTCAATATAATTAGGATAATCTAATTTAATATTATTTGAGAAAATTTCTTTATCTTCATTAAAACTAAGGCAAATTAAGCAATTATCGTTATCAACAGAAATTTCAAAAGGTTTTATTTCTTTATTTTTATAAATTGCTGAATTAAATACGATTGTGTTTTTTTCTTTATCAAAAATTCCGATTCCAAAAATTGTAGAATCCATTAAATAATTAATGTTTTTATAAACTGTTTTTATAATTTTTTCTTTACTTAAATAGCTTGTTATTTCTTTTCCTAAATCGCTTAGGGATTTTAATTGCAAAAAAGATTGTTCTATTTCATGACTTTGAAGAAGTATTTCATCATTTTTTTGAGCTATTTCTGATTTTTGAAATTCCAGTTCTTTGTTTTGTTTTTCAATTGCTCCTTTTTGTCGTCTTATTTCTTTTGTTCGCTCTTTAATTTCTTTTTCAAGAAGTTGCTGATTTATTTTAATACTTCTTATTCTGATAGTGTAGATTAAGTATATTGTTAGTAAAATTGTAAATGCTGAAATCAATTTAAACCATGTAGTTTGGTAAAAAGCAGGTGAAATTTCAAATTTTTTTGATGACGTAATTTTTTTTCCGTTTAGATTTGAAATTTCAGCTTGAACGATAAAATTATAATTACCCGGATGAAGGTTTGTGTATTTTGCAAATCTATCTTCTTCTGGGTCTTGCCATTCTTTATCAAAAGGTTCTAATTTATATTTGAAATGTACTTTGTCTGGATAAATATAGTCAATATACGAAAAATTTATTTTTATGTATTTTGAATACGCCGGAATATTTAAAAAGTTTTTAGTTATTGGAAAAGTATCGTTTTCGGTTGATATTTGTTCAATAAATAAATTATAATTGCTTTTGAATGAGTTTATTACGCTTGGATCTAAAATGTTTATTGCAGATATGGTACAAAAAATAATTTTGCCGCTTTTAGTTTTGTACATTTTGCTTGCGCCAACATATTGTGGGTTATTAATTCCATCAGTTTCGGCATAAATTGTAGAATATATTTTTGTGATTTTTTTATTTGCAAAATCGTTTAAAGATTTCTTATCAACTTTTATAAGACCTTTTTCAATAGGCATCCAAAAATTCCCGAAATTGTCTTCAACAATGTCAAAAATTTTACTTTCGCTAAGTCCGTTTGAATTATTAAAATTAACAATTTTATTATTTTCAATTCTAGATAAACCATTAATTGTAGCAACCCAAATTATATCTTGTTTATCGATATAAATATTAAAAATCATATTTTCTGCTAATCCTTTTTCTTCGTTGTAATGTGTTGTTATTGAGTCGTTTTCAATAATATTTACTCCATTTTTTGAGGAAACAAAAAGCCTTTGGTTTTTGTCAAAAACAAGAGACATGATAAAGTTTGAAGCTAATCCATTATCGGTATTAAATTTTTTTAAAACATTAAAGTTTTCATCTATTTTGTAAATTCCAGATTGTCTTGTGCTTACGTAATAGTTTCCTTCTTTATCTTCAATTATTTCTCTTATGGTATTGTCCGGAAATCCGTTTTTAATATTTGCACAAACTTCTGAATTTTTGTTATATTTTAAAAGCCCTTTGTATGAGCAAATCCAAATGTTATTTTTACTATCAGAATATATATTTTTAATTCGGCTGCCTTTTAAATTTGTTTTAAGATTAAGTTTTGTAAAATTATCATCATTATAAACAAAAATATTGCCTTCATCAGTACTTATCCAAATATTGCTATCATTCATTAAAGTTGCATATGAAGGAGTATCGTCGATGTTTTTATCTTTTAACGAAATTTGTTCAAATGCCGTTTCTCTTATTTGCAACAGTCCTTTTCGGTAAGAGCCAATCCAAATAATATCTTCATTATCAAAATATATTGTTCTAATTATTTGATTACTAAGCGATTTTATTTTATTGAATTTGTGTTTCTCTAATGGATTATAAAAAAATAATCCGGAGTTTGTAGCAAACCAAATTAAGCCTTTTTTATCTTCTTGAATATCATTAATAAAGTTAATATCGTTATTTATTAATTTCAGATTATTATTTTCAAGAATGTATATTCCATCTCTTGTGCCAAAATAATGTTCTCCTTTTTTTTTGCGTTGGAGTGCAGCAAAAATTCCGTTAATTTTTTTTGGTATAAAAACGGTTTCAAATTTATTGTTTTTGTATTTATATAAATCTCCTCTTTCGGTTCCAATCCAAACTATGCCTTCTAAATCTTTGTAAATAAGAGATATAATGTTTTTATCTAAAGATTCAATGCCTTCTATTTTAGTGAGTTTTTCGTTCGAAAATTTATATAATCCTTTTGAAGTTGTTCCTATCCATAAATTATTGTTATTGTCGCACTCAATTTTTTGAACATTAATATCATTAAGTGATTTTAATTCTTTTACACGATAAAATTTTTTGTTTTTAAATTTAAAAATTCCATTTCCTGTAGCTATCCAAATTGAGCTGTCTTTTCTATAACAAAAATCATAAATAACATCAGCATTTAAAATTTCGGTATTTTTAGATGTGTAACTTGAGAATTTTTTTCCATCGAATATAGCTATACCATTATATGTTGCCATAAAAAGATATGATTCTGGAGTTTTAGTGATTTTAAGAACTGCGTTTGAAATTAATCCGTCTTCGACAGACCAACTTTTAGACATTGTTTTTTTTTGACTTATAATTGCTTGATTAAATTTATCTGTTTGAGCATTTAATATACCAAAGTATAAAATAAACACTAATATTTGTATGAATTTTAACTTTGTCATATTAGTTTATTGGATAGTAATCTAAATTAACACAATTTATGAAAAAAAATAAATTAAAGGACTGAAAATTTCATATGTTTTCGATAAAATCTTGTGTTTTTACTCCTTCGCTAAGATTTAATTTTTTTCTTAATCTATTTCTGGCAATTTTTACTCCATTTACAGAAATATTCATAATTGCTGAAATTTCTTTATAGCTTAATCCTACTTTAATTAATAAACAATGCTGAATTTCGTTTGTTGTAAGTTCGGGATAGTTTAATTTTAATTTATTTAAAAATTCGGGATTGTCAGATTTTATTTCTTTAATTATATTATTTCTTACTTTTTCTAAATTAAAAGTGTCGTTAATAAATTCTTTTATTTCAGATTTTTCTTTTTTTAGTTTTTTTAATAAAACAGAAAGAATTTCATATTTTTCGCTAAAACTTTGTATTTGAGCAGAAAATGCAGATGTATTTTCATTTTTTTCTTCTGTGTTTTTTTCTTTTTCTGTTTCAATTTTATCTTTTACAGATGTTTTATTAGCTGATTCTATGCTTTCTATTTCTGATTTGCTTAATTCTATAAATAAAGCTAGATGGTTATCTTTATCGTAATTATATATTCTAAAAATTAAATTTAATTTATTTTGAAATGAATTTTCTATTTTAAATATACTTTGAAAAAGTCTATTTTCATTAGTAAAATAGTCATTTATTTTTTTTTCTAAGTTTTGTGTTTTATCATAAACAATAATTTTATTTATTGTTGTAACTTCCTCAATATCAACAAATAAAAGCTCTGTTAAAAATTTAAATTTATTGTTAAATTTACTGATATTACCTTTATTATCAATTATGCAAGCCGGTAAACCAATTAACGAAATAAATGAGAAATCTGAATCAACCGTTTCTGTGCTTTTTTTATTTTCAAGAATTTCTCTTTTTTTTATTTCTTCTTCAAGTTTTTTTTCGGCTGCTGTTACGTTTACTTTATATTCGTCAGATAATTGCCACAACAGCTTTTTATATTCTTCAAGTTCTTTTTCTATTTCTTGGTGTTTAGTATTGTTTTCATTCATTTTATAATACCTTACATTTTGTTAACAAAAATAATATTAAGTATTTAATATTCAAACTTTAAGAGTTTATTTTAATTAAAACAAAGTGCACAAATTGTGCCTAAATTTAAAGAGTTTGATGTAAAACTTGTTTTGTGTTTTTTTTGAAAGAAATAGGCAATAAAAATATATCAGTATTTATTTTAAATAGTTTTTTTTTTGTTACACAGGTATTTTTCTAATACTTGATAAATTTCTTCGTGTTTTATAGGCTTTTTTATATATCTATTGCATCCAGAATCTAAAATTGCTTGTTTTTCATTAGCAAATGCAAAAGCTGTTTGAGCTATAATAGGTATTTCGGGATTTATTTTTTTTATTTCTCTAGTTGCTTGATAACCATCAACTTTCGGCATTTTTATATCCATAAATATTAAATCAATATCATTTCTGTTCGAAAAAATCTCTATAGCTTGTAATCCGTTTTTTGCCCATAAAACTTTAGCGCCTGTTTTAGAAACTAAATTTTCTAAAAGCTTAAAGTTTAATATTTCATCTTCAGCAATTAAAATTATTTTACCTTTTAAATTTGGTTTTTTATTTTGGTAAACGCTAGTTGTTTCATCTATAACAATCTCTAAATCAGAGTTTACTTTCTTTAAAGGAATTGAAAAGTAAAATTTAGCTCCTTTGCCTTGTTCAGATTCTACCCAAATTTTACCATTTAAAATTTCAACCAAATGTTTTGAAATGCTTAATCCTAATCCTGTTCCGCTTTTATTAAGTCTTTCTGGGTCTTCTAACTTTCCAAATCGTTTGAAAATAATTGCTTGACTTTTTTTATCAATTCCAATTCCGGTATCTTTTACAAAAAATAATAAGTTCTCTCCATTAATTAAATATCCGAATTTTATTTCGCCATTTTTTGTAAATTTTAGAGCATTGTTAATCAAATTTGAAATTATTTGCTGTAATCTGTGCGAGTCTGTTTTAATTATAAAGTTCTCATTTTCAATAGCTTTTTCCAAAACTAGATTTATTTCGCTATTATGTTTTAATAGTATTAGCTCTTCGTATCTTGAATAAATTTGATTCAGCAGTTTGTTTAAATTAACATTTGTAATATCCATTGTAATTTGATTTGATTCCATTTTTGATATATCAATAATATCATCAATGAGATTTAATAAACTGTCGCCTGAACTTACAATATGATCTATATATTCTCTTTTAGTATTTTCATTTAAGTCAAACATTTTTAGCAAGTTAGCAAATCCCATTATTGCATTCATTGGTGTTCTAATTTCATGCGACATGTTTGCCAAAAATGCTGATTTTAGTTTATCGGATTCTTCGGCTTTTGCTTTTGCTGATTTTAATATTTGCTCTAATTTTATTCTTTCTGTTATATCAAGCCATGTTCCTATTACTGACTGTTTTCCATTTTTTGTTTTAAAAACCTGACTTTGAGCATGTATAATTTTTCTGTTTTTTTTAGCCGTTATAATTGGAAATTCCATTTCGCATTTACCTCCGCTTCTGTAGGCATTTAAAAATGATTTAAATATTTTTGATTTTTCGCTTTCAGGAATAAATTCCATAAACCAATTTGCTTGATCTTTTTTTGTTGATTTATCAATTTCAACTATATTATATATTTCATCCGAACAAAATATTTTTTTGCTCTCAATATTCCATTCCCAACTTCCTAATTTTGATATTTTTTGAGCTTGTTCGAGCATGTTTTTGTCTCTTTCTCTAAGTTGCTCAGCTTTTTTTCTTTTTGTAATATCTCTTAAAAAAATTAAACTCGATTTTTTTGTTGCATAGCTAATTGAATTGATTTTTGCTTCTACATATTTTTTTTCATTAGATAAAGAGTCAATTTTAATTTCATAGCTATTATCTATGTTTTTAGAAATTGCATTTTGTGTATATTGTTCAGAAATTTTTTGAAACTCTTCCTTTTTTATGAATTCGGTGATTTTTTTGTTTGTGAAATTTGCAATTGGTTGTTCAAACAGCTTTGCTGCTTGATTATTTGCAAAAACAATTTTTTTGTTTTCCAAAATAATTATTCCATCGCTTCCTCGTTCAACAAGTAATCTGTATTTTTCTTTAGCTTCGTTTAGCTTTTGTTTTTCTATTTTTTGTTGGGTTATTTCTATTGAAATTCCTAACGAATTTGTTTTTTTTGTAACAGGATCGGTAAATGGAATTTTTGTTGTATTAAAAAAATGTTTTTGATTTTTATAATCTGTAGATACCGTATCAATTAACTCTATTCTTTGGTTGGTTTTTATTACTTCAATATCTTCGTCAATCATTCTATTAAGCTCTTGCTTATTATTATGAAAATTGGATATATTGCTGTAAACTAATTCTTTAACGCTTTTGTTGTAAAATTTTTCACATGCTTTATTTGCTAATAAAATTTTACCTTCTTCATCTTTTAAAAAAATAATATGAGGAACCAGATCAAGAATTTTTCTTAATCTTTTTTGGTTTCGAATGTATTTGTTCTCAATTTGTTTAAAAGTTGATAATTCTTTATCAGTAAAAGATTTTTTAGAGTTTGAATTTATTTTTTTTTGTGCAAACACATAATATCTGTTATTATCTAAGATAATTGAAAATAACTTTAATTTTAAATTAATTTCATTTTTATTAGCTGCAATAATTGATATTTCTTGCTTTAAAGAATTTTGAGGCTTTACTCTCAAAATTTTTAAATTTACTTTAAGTTTATTTAAATCTTTTTCATTAGTTAATAATTCAAAATGAAGTTTTTTAATTTCATTTAAAGAATAACCTGAAATTTTAGTGAATTTTTTATTTAAATAAACTATCTCTGTTTTGTTTGCTATTAAAATAGCTTGGTTTATGTTTTTGTAAAGGTTGTTTAAAGTTTTTTTAGTGTTTTTTTTGGTGGTATCATCATTTAATATACACATACCCATTTTTTAATAATTTGGGCAAAAGTATAAATATTTTGCGCACTTTAATATGTTTTATGACTTTTTTTAAGGTAAAATATGCTTTTTAAATATATTTATTAAATTTTAACAAAGCGAATTTAAATATATTTTAAGGCAGATTAGTTTAATTGAAGGTGTAAGTTTTTAAATTTTTTGTTTTCTAAAAAGTAGAATTCAACAATTTTAATAATATGGTCTATTGAAAATGGTTTATAAATAACTTTATCAAAGTTATATTTTTCAAATTTTTCGGTTGTATTTGTAAGTATATCAGCAGTTTGAGCTATTATTGGAATGTTTTTTATTTTTTTTATAATTGAGCAAGCTTCAAAACCATTCATTATTGGCATTTTAATATCCATTAATATTAAAAAGAACTTATTTTTATCTGATTTTATTATTTTAACAGCTTCTTTGCCATTTTGTGCAATTGTAACATTATAATTGTTTAATGTTAATATTTCCTTTAAAAGCATATAATTAATTGGGTCATCTTCAACAATTAAAATGTTTTTGTTATTAGATAATAGAGAATGTTTGGTTGAATACATTTTAATTAAGCTTTTTTTGTTTAGCGAAATAAAGTAATAAAAAAAAAAGCTATTTCTTTTTGTTAATTTGTGTATGGTGGTTATGGATTTGTATGTGTGTGGTTTGAGTTTGTAAATGGTAAAATTATAAGTTGAAAATCTTAATCATTATTTCGTTAAATTCATTTCTTTTTCTTTTTGATATTGGAGTAATATCTCCGTTTGACATTTCAATGCTTCCGCCGTCAGATTTTAAGAATTTTTTAACGAAGTTTAGATTTATTAAGTATGAATTATGGCTTCTAAAAAAGTGTTCGTAATGTAACTGAGATTCAAAATCCTTAAGATTTTTTGAAACTAAAATAGGACTGTTATTGTTACGAATAATTTTAGCATAAGAGCCTTCTGCATGTATGTAGATAATGTCGTCAGTATCAAGATAATGGACATCATCTAAAGTAGAAACCATTAACTTTTTTGTTTTGTGATGATTTAAGAAATTTAAAAATTTATTGTAATTTAAATTGAAATTATTTAAACTTGGTTCTTCTTTTTTTATTTTTGAAATAGTTGAAATTAACTGGTCAATATCTACAGGTTTTAAAATATAGTCAATAGCACTATATTTAAATGCTTTTATTGCAAATTCGTCGAAGGCTGTTATGAAAATAATTTTGAAATTATGTTCTTTAATATTATCCAAAAGCTCAAAACCGTTCATAGCTGGCATGTTAATGTCTAAAAAAACTAAATCGGGTTTTAATTCTGGAATTTCTTTTTTTGCGATTATAGGATTGTTGAAAGTTGCAATTAGCTCTAATTCAGGCAAATACTCATTAATAATTAGTTTTAATGAACTAATAGCATCAGATTCATCGTCAATAATTATTGTTTTTAAGCCCAAAATTTAGATTTGTATATTGAAGAATATAAAAATATAAATAATTACAACAAAACGTTATTTTTTTTAATATTTTTTTAATGTTTTTTTAATAAAATCTATTTTATTATCGGAATAGTTATGTGTACTGCAGTTCCAGAAGGAGTATTGTTTTCGAATAAATCTTCATATTTAATACTTAGTCCTTTTTTGTAGCTTTTTTCTAATAGTTCAATTCTTTTTAAAGCTATGTTTGCACCAAGTGATTTGTGTGTGGAATTTGTATTTTTTTTAATTTGTGATGAATTATTTCTTCCAATTCCATTATCGGAAATAGATATTACAATTGTGTCTTTATTTTTTATGGCTTTTATAGTTATATATCCTTGTTTTTCTAAAGGTTGTATTCCATGCCAAATAGAATTTTCAATGAATGGTTGAATAAGCATACTTGGTATTTTGTATTCATATGTATTGATGTTTTCATCAATTTCGAAATTATAAACAAATTTATCTTTTAATCTTACCGTTTCGATTTCTAAATACAACTTATTGGTTTCTATTTCTTTTGCAAGAGTAACGTATTCATTTTGAGAGTTCTCCAGAATTCTTCTTATTAATCCGGCAAACTTGTTTAAATATTTGCTTGCCGATTTTTTTTCGTTATGTAGTATATAGTTATTTATTGAGTTTAATGAGTTAAATAAAAAATGTGGATTCATTTGATTAAATAAAGCTTGTTTTTTGTGCCAATTTAAACTTTCTTCAATCATCAACTTCTTTTTTATTTCATTAACTCTGTATTTATAAATGGCAAAGAAAAAACTTATAATAAGGAAAATGTATACTAATTTCATAAAAGTGGTTTGCCAAATAGATTTTTTAATTATAAAATTAATAATGGCAGCTTTTGTTTTAATGGAGTTGTTTTTACTAATTGCTTCAATATAAAGTTTATAATCTCCTGGTTGCAATTGATTAAATCTTATGTCGCTGTTTTCGGTGTAAATCCAATTTGTGTCAAGTCCGTTTAGTTTTATTCTATATTCAACATCGGCCGCATTTTTAAATGAAATTGTTTCAAAAACTATTTTTATGTTGTTTTGGTTGTGTTCTAATTTGTAGTTCGATTTAATTTGGGTTTCTATATTATTTATAATAACATTTTTGATGTATAATGGAGCTTCAATTGTTTTATTGTTAAGGTTTTTGTAGTTGAAATAAACTAAACCTTTGTTTGTTGCTAAAATTAATCTGTTTTTATAAGGAATTATTTGTCTTATTTCGCTTGTAATTAGTTTGTGCGAACTTAAAAAAGTGTTTATTTTAAAGTTTTTGTTTTTATCTGATAAAATAATGTTGTTTAATCCATTAATAGAGCCTGCCCAAAGTGTGTCTTTGCTTGTAAACACAAGAGAATTTATAGTATTTGAGCTTAATCCGTTTTTTTTTGTTATTTGAATAATGCTGTCGTTTTCGTAAATTAAAATTCCGCCTCCTTTTGTTGCTAAAATTAGTTTGGTTCCATTTTTAATTATGTCAAGTATTCTTATTTTAAATCTATCGTCAAATTTTCCGTAATCAATTAGTTTTTTGTTTTCAAATTTCCATAAACCATCAATTGTTCCAAGCCAAATTGAATTGTCATCATTTATATAGATAGAATTTACTCTTAAATAAAATTTATTGTAATAGTCTGATTTATAGGTTATTATTCCATTTTTGTAATTTTGAAATCCATAGGAACAGCCAAACCAGTATTCGTCTTTATTTTTTTGTGCAATATCACAAATTAGAAAATATTTAGGCAGATTTTTTCTTAAAGAAAAATGATTGTTTTCAATTTTTTTAATTTTATTGTTTTTAATAATATATCCGTAATATGTTGTTCCTGCAACTATTTGATTATTAATGCTATCGTAAATAATTACTTTTAGTTCGCTATTGTTTAATTCTGATAGTTTTGAGTGTTTAAAATTGCCGTTTTTCATTACCGAAATGTAATTAGAATTGTATCCAATCCAAATATTATCATTTTGAGCAGCAATGCATTTTACATTATTGTTATAAAGTCCATTTTCGGTTGTGTATGAATAAACATTTTTTGAAGGTAAATAAAAAACTCCATCATGTGAAGTTGTAAACCAATACGAGCCTTCGCTATCTTGTAAAACAGATGAAATACTGTAATTTTCTAAATATACTGTTTTGCTCGAATCTGATAAGTTTCCATTTTTGTAACATGTTGCTCCATTTTTTCTTCCGCAAACCCAAATATTATTTCCGTTATCTTTACTAAGCCATTGAATATGAGACTTAAAGTCGATATGTTTTTTTTCTTTAAAATTTTCGATTTCGTATAAAAAAAAATCGTTTGAATAAAACAATTTGGTTTTAGACATAGGAACTATAAAAGAATGAATTGGATGTAATGCTATGTTTTTATCAAGTTCTATTTTTTTTCCTGTTGAAAAATGTATCTCAGTGTTTCTTTTTTCCGAAATTTGACTGATAATATACTTATTTTTGTTCATTTTATAAGCAATATTGTAATCGCATTTAACAGCTGTAGTGTCATATACTGATATGTCGCCGAATTTTGTTATTTTGGTAATTCCGGTATATTGTTTTCCAAAATAAACATTATCTAAACTATCAACGTAAAATGATGATTTTAAAGGAATTTGCTTATTCTCTTGAAGTTTAGATATTTTATCGTTATACTTAAACGGATAAATTTTTCCGTTTAAGTAATATGCAATTTTTGCGCCCATTGTTGTAAACCAAATTCGGCCTTTATAATCTTCAAATATTTCTAAAACGGTGTTTTTTGGTAATCCATCGTTTAAATCGTAATTTGTGAAATTAAAACCGTTATATTTACTAACTCCGTTATCTGTTGCAAACCAAATGTAACCTTTTGAATCTTGTATTGCGTGAAAAATTGATGAGCTTGGAAGTCCGTTTTCAGAATCTAAATGAAAAAAAGCATATTCTTGAGAGATTATATTATCATTTTGTATTATTAAAAATAATAATATTATGATTAGATTTTTATAAATTTTTTCATAAAAATTATAGTTCATTATTTTTTAAAATCAATAAACAATTAGTTTTTATTTATTTCTTTCGATTGTAAAATTTACTAGTTCAATTAATGCTGTTTTTGCTTCATTATCAGTAAATTCGGCTAATATTTTTAATGATTTTTCTTTGTATTCGTTCATTTTTTTTTCGGCATATTCTATTCCGCCTTTTTCATTTACAAAATCAATAATTTCTTTTATTCTTTTCGGATTTTTATTGTGTTTTTTTATCAGATTTATGATTTTTTTATGCTCGCCGTTATTAGAATTGTTTAACGAATAAAGCAAAGGTAAAGTTATTTTTTTTTCTTGAATGTCGTTTCCGCTTGGTTTTCCTGTTAAATTATTTTTTTGATAATCGAATAAATCGTCTTTAATTTGAAAAGCAATTCCGATATTTTCGCCAAAATCTCTCATTTTTTCAACAATTTCGTCCGAAACTCCGGCCGATTTTGCGCCTGAAGCTGTGCAAGAAGCCAATAATGTTGCTGTTTTTTTTCTAATTATCTCAAAATATACATCTTCATCAGTATTTAGTTTTCTGGCTTTTTCTATTTGCATTAACTCGCCTTCAGCCATTTCTTTTACTGCATCTGAAATAATTTTTAAAACGTCAAATTCCTGATTATCAACAGCTAACAATAAACCTCGCGATAAAAGATAATCTCCAACTAAAACAGCTATTTTATTTTTCCAAAGTGCATTTATCGAAAAAAAACCTCTTCGTTGATACGATTCGTCAACAACATCATCGTGAACTAAAGTTGCTGTGTGCATCAATTCTACTAAGCTTGCTGCATTATATGTAGATTTAGTAATTTCTCCATGTAATTTTGCCGATAAAAAAACAAAAACAGGTCTTAATTGTTTTCCTTTTCGTCTGATTATATAATTTGTAACAATATCTAATAGAGGCACTTTGCTTTTCATAGAGTTTTTGAAAAATTTTTCAAACTCTATCATCTCTTTAGCTATTGGTTTTTTTATCTCTTTTAATGAAGACATCTAATTTTTCTGATTTTACATTCGGCAAATTTAATAATTTAAGCCGAATATCTACTTATTTTATTTATATAGAAGTTTTTTGCTTTAAATTATTATTCAAACACATATTATAATTTTTCATCTAAAAATTTTAATGTACTTTTTATTTTTTTAAAACCGGCTCTTTTTATTGCTGATTTTTTAAAAATAGAGTTAAATAATTCATTATCAATATTTTGCCAATCTGATTTTGTCATTTCTAATAAAGCTAGAATTGGTTTTAATTTTTCTTCGTTATGTTGTTTCGATTTTTTATTAAAAGGACAAACATCCTGACAAATATCGCAACCGAAAAGTCTGTTTTCGAGTTTCCCGATAAATTCATCAGAAATTTCATCTTTTAATTCAATTGTTAAATACGAAATGCATTTGCTTCCATTTATAATTTTGGGCGCCACAATTGCGTTTGTCGGACAAGCATCAATGCATTTTGTACAAGTTCCGCAATATTCTTTAATTTCTTTGTCGTATTCAAGCTCAATATCAACAATTAATTCGCCAATAAAAAAAAACGAACCGTGATTTTTGTTTATCAAATTTCCGTTTTTGCCAATCCATCCCAAACCCGATTTTACAGCCCAAGTTTTATCTAAAACAGGCGCAGAATCTACAAATGCTCTTGCATTTTTTATTTCAGTTTCTGATTTTATAAAATCGAGCAATTGTTGCAGTTTTTCTTTAATTATTTGATGATAATCTTGGGCAAAAGCATATTTTGAAATTATTGGCGCTTCATTATCAATTTGTTTTTCATCAGTATAATAATTTAACAGAACAGAAATTACTGATTTTGCATTATCAACTAATAATGAGGGATTTAGCCTTTTTTCAAAATGGTTTTCCAGATATTTCATTTTTCCGTGAAATCCATTTTCGAGGTAATTTTTTAAATACTTTTCTTCCGATTTTAGAAATTCAACTTTTGAAATTCCGCATTCTAAAAATCCTAAACTTTTTGCTTCAGATTTAATTTTTTTACTTAATTCTATTTTATTGATATGTTTGATAATTAAAGCTTTATTAAAGTTTTTTGTAAAGAAAAATAAAAATATCAACAATATTATAAAAATAAAAAAAAACTGCTGAATAAATAAAAAACCATTATCAATATAGCCATTCTGTTTATTTTCTTAATTTTGCAGAAAAAATAAAGTGATAAAATTTTTAATTATAAGATTTAGCTCAATTGGCGATATTGTTTTAACAACTCCAATCATTAGAAACTTGAAATTACAAGGCGAATGTACTGAAATTCATTATCTTACTAAAAAACAATACGCCGGAATTTTAGAAAATAATCCTTATATCGATAAATTACATTTACTCGATAATTCAATATCAGAAATAAATTATGAACTTAGAAAAGAACATTTTCATTATGTAATTGATTTACACAGGAATTTACGAACAAAGCGCGTAAAACTCGGACTTCGAACAATTAGCTTTGAATTTAACAAATTAAATTGGGAAAAATGGCTTATTGTTAATTTAAAAATCAATAAACTTCCTGATGTTCATATAGTTGACAGATATTTGGAAACAGTTAAATTTTTTATTGAAGAAAACGATAATAAAGGACTCGATTATTTTATTCCTGAAAAAGATGAGGTAAATATTTCTGATTTTCCCGAAAAATTCAAAACTGAATATATAGCGTTTGCCATTGGTGCTCAGCATTTTACAAAAAAACTGCCGAAAGAAAAAATTATTTCTATTTGTAAAAAAATCGACAAACCAATTATTTTACTTGGCGATAAAAACGATTTTGAAATAGCCGAAGAAATTAAAAATAATGTTGGCGAAAATATTTTAAATGCTTGCGGAAAATACAATTTAAATCAATCTGCATCAATTGTAAAACAGTCGAAATTATTGATAACGCACGATACAGGATTAATGCATATTGCAGCAGCTTTAAAAAAGAAAATTATTTCTGTTTGGGGAAATACAATTCCCGAATTTGGAATGTATCCGTATTTAGCAGATGAAGACTCTGAAATAGTACAAGTTAAAGGTTTAAAATGCAGGCCATGTTCAAAAATCGGTTTTAAAAAATGCCCAAAAAAACATTTTAAATGCATGAATGATATTGATGAAGAAAGAATTGTTGAATTGTGTAAATAAATTGTATATTGCTAAAAATCAATTTGTTAAGATAAAAAACTAATGCAAAAACATATATTATTATGACAGAAATAGGAAAATATAATACTCTTGAAATAGTTAAAGAACTTGATTTTGGTCTTTATCTTGATGGAAAGGAGCTAGGTGAAATATTGTTGCCAAAAAGGTATGTGCCTGTAAATGTGAGTATTGGCGATAGTATTGAAGTTTTTATTTATCACGATTCTGAAGATAGAATTATTGCAACAACGGAAATGCCAAACGCCATTGTTGGCGATTTTGCTTTAATGCAAGTTATTGCTGTAAATCAAGTTGGTGCTTTTTTAGATTGGGGATTAAAAAAAGATTTGCTTGTGCCTTTTCGCGAACAAAAGAAAAAAATGGAAGAAGGAAATTCGTATGTTGTTTTTGTTTATCTCGATAGCGAAAGTAAAAGAATTGTGGCTTCGGCAAAACTTGATAAGTTTTTAGACAATATTCCTGCGGAATTTGAAATAAATCAGGAAGTAGATTTGCTTATTATTGATAAAACTGATTTGGGATATAAAGCAATAATTAACCAAACGCATTCAGGAATGCTTTACGAAAACGAAGTTTTTATTCCATTAAAACGCGGAATGAAAGTGAAAGGATTTATCAAAAATATCCGCGAAGACGAAAAAATTGATCTTTATCTTCAAAAAGCAGGATTTGAAAAAGTTGACGATTTTGCCGAAATTTTTATTAAGTATTTGTCTGATAATAAAGGATTTACTGTTATTACAGATAAAAGTCCATCAGAAAAAATATACGATACTTTTGGCGTAAGTAAAAAAACATTTAAAAAATCGATAGGCGCATTATATAAAAAAAGGATTATATCAATTGAAGAAAATGGAATTAAGCTAATTTCAAAACCTGAAAAGCATTAAAACACATTTAAAATTTATTATTTGAATAAAAATCAGATAATTAAAAATATGTTTTGAATTTTTAAAAGCTTAACTTTGTTAAAATATAAAAAAAATAAAATTATGGATAGTGGAGGAAAATTACTTGCTGCTTTTATTGCCGGAGCATTAGCCGGAGCCGGAATAGGAATTTTACTTGCGCCGGAAAAAGGTAAAGTTACAAGAGAAAAATTAAAAGGCTCTATCGACGGATTAAGCGACAAAGCTAAAGAAGCATACAAAAAAGCTCAACAAGCTTACGATGATTTTATGAAAGAAGCAAACGTTGAAAACGAAGAAAAATCAACATCAAAAGCTTAAAATTGTACAAAGGTAAATAGTTAGAAAGTTTGTAAAGTTAAATAACTTAATTT
The DNA here is from genome assembly GCA_016937695.1 of Bacteroidales bacterium. Taxonomy (GTDB): domain Bacteria; phylum Bacteroidota; class Bacteroidia; order Bacteroidales; family NBLH01; genus NBLH01. Next base: position 5,191 of record JAFGWC010000040.1, on the reverse strand, counting down.
ATATTCTTTTAAGATGTAAAATGCAGAATATCATAAAGTTAACTAGCTTAATTGTTTTGTTTTTATCTTTACAAACAGTCTAACTTTCAATTTCAAAAATTAAATTATAATGAAATCAGATAAAAACTTAAGCTTTTCTGAAGAAATAACTATACTTTTTACCGAAATAAAAGAATATCTTGACATAAAATATGATATTGCCAGACTTGACATTACTGAAAAAATGGTGATAATTTTTACACAATTTTATACTTTTTTTATTTTTATTTTAATTGTACCTTCAGTTTTTTTGTTTTTATCTTTTGCATTAGCTTATTATTTGGGTATTATTTTTGGCGCAATTCATCTCGGATTTTTAGTTGTTGGAATCATTTATATTTTTATTACAATACTTTTCGTGATTTTTAGAAAAGTACTGATATCTAAGCCTTTAGTGAAAATTTTATCGTCAATGATTTTAAAAAGCGAAAAATAATTATGATAGAAAAAATTAAAATAGTTAGGCCAATAAAAACTTTAGACGATTTAAGATTAAAAAAGGAACAGCTTAAGAAAAAAGCATATAAAAAAGAGCAGAAAATTACTAAAAAAGTAAAAAAAATTACAAAAAAGTCAAACGTTCAAAATATTTATAACGAAATTTTATCCGAATTTAATTTACAACACAGCATTTTAAATATGCTTCCATTAATTTTAAAGTATAAAAATAAATTTTCGAATATAAAAATATCCGAAAAAAATAAAAAAACAGCATTAATTGCAATAGGAACAGTAGCAACAGGCCTTTTAACATATCTTCTTTTATCAAAAAAACAATCAAACCCCGATTCAAAAAACAATAATAATTTTGAAGATTTAGACGAAAATCTTTTTATATAGGAAAATTAACCATTTAGTTTTTTTTAATTCAATTCTTTACCGCAATATTTGCAAAAAATAGAATCTTGGTCGTGGCCTTCTTTTAAACAGTGCGGGCAAACTTGAGTTGTGATTTTTTTAGAAGCAATAGCAAATTCAGCACTAACAATTCCTGTAGGCACAGCAATAATTCCATGCTTTCAGATACATATCTCGAAAGTTTAAAAACCCTAAAAACACGCAATAAGCGTAAAGCTCTAATAACAACTAAACCATGAGCGCCAACTATAAAAATGCTTATGTATGAAAGTAAAATGGAAAGAAAATCAATTATTCCGAAAAAACTGAAAATGTAAGATTTGGGGTTTTTTACAATAAATACTCTTAGAATGTATTCTAATGTAAAGAAAAAAGTTATAATCCATTCAAAAGCATATAAAAAATTGCCGTATTTAAAACTAATGATTTTAACACTTTCAAGCGATACTGTAATAATGCTTACAGATATTAAAATTAGCAAAATTATATCAAAAGCTTTGCCTGCTTTGGTATCAGCCTCAAATATAATTTCGTATAAACGGTTTTTAAATGACTTATTATCAACCATTTAATATTAATTTTATTAAAAAGTAAAATAAAAGAAAAGCTATTCATTACCATCAAGCTCAAAAATTTCTTCTAATCTAACTTTAAAGAAATTTGCAATTTTAAGAGCTAAAATTGTAGATGGCACAAATTTTCCCGTTTCAATTGCATGAATAGTTTGACGAGAAACATCAACTTTTTTTGCTAATTCGGCTTGTGTAATTTTATGCCTTGCTCTTTCAACTCTAATTGTATTTCGCATTTTTTAAAATTTTATGATAATAGATTTGGTGTTAAATATTTTCAGTTTCGTCTTCTTCTAACTGAAAAATCTCATTAAAATCAACATCAAAATATCTTGCTATTCTTAAAGCCAAAACTGTTGAAGGAACAAATTTACCTGTTTCTATTGAGTGAATAGTTTGCCTCGAAACGCTTAACTTTTCTGCTAATTCAGCTTGTGTTATTTTTTTCTTAGCTCTTTCTACTCTAATTGTGTTATGCATTTTATTTACCATGATATTTGGATTTTATAAATATTTTTTTAAGATTTATGTTAAAAATGTTTCAAAAACTGTACCAAAATAAATCATATTTGTATTTCAGTATCTTATTCTTGTTAAATTTATCAATTTAGTACGCATTATTACATTTTAAATTATACATATGTAAAATTTACTAAATTAATTTAGTACTATTATATTCTGTTTTATTATAATGGTAGTCAATTTATATGCCAAATTTGGGTTTCTTTAAGTAGCTAGCTTTTAATGTTCTGCAAATCAGTAAATTGCGAATTTTAAAATTATTTAATATCTCTTTTTCAAATTAAATTTTTTAAGAATCAATTATTAAAAAGCGATTGACAACTAATGTTTTTGTAGTAAATTTGTATAAATATATAATGTTATAAATAAAGGGAAATATAATGAAATCAATTATAAAACTAGTAGTAATTGCGGCTGTTATTATATTATATAGTAATTCAGTTAAAGCTCAGGATAAAATAATTACAAATGAAAATAAAACTATAAATTGTGATATAACAAAAATTAACGAAGAAGCTATTTTCTTTAACGTTAACCTTAAAGGTAAAATAAGCAGTACATTTATTAATAAATCTCAAATAAAGGATTATTTTATTGATGAAATTGAAAGAATAAAAACCGAATTAGATACATCATCATTTTTTCATATAAAATTAGATGACGCAACAAGCTTACTTGGAAAAATTAAATCAATAGATAAATCTAAAATTAATTTTGACGATAATAATTTAGGCCTAATTACAATAAAAGGCGAAACAATAAAGGAATTTGAAAAAGAAAACAAAGACTCGCATTATTTTGTAATAATGAATGATGGAAATGAATTGCATGGAAAAATAGTTGAACGCAAAAAAGAAGAAATTGTATTTGAAACCAATAATTTAGGAATAGTAACTATATCGTTAAAAAATATAAGAGAAATTAAAGAAGTAAATAAAGAAAATTTTGTTGGCAACCAATATTGGTTTCCAAATCCTAATAATACTAGATATTTATTTTCGCCAACAGCAATTAATTTAAAAAAAGACGAAGGATATTATCAAAGTGCTTACATAATAATGAATTCTGCAAATTATGGTTTAACCGATAATTTTAGTATTGGAGGAGGAGTTTTTCTTCCTGTCGCTGTAGTTTTAACTCCAAAATTCGGATTTAAAATAGCCGAAAAATTTCATTTAGGTGGTGGAGCAATTATGGGTTTATTTCCAGGGCCAATTACTGTTGGAATATTGTACGGAGTTGCAACATTAGGTTCTGATGAAAATAATATTACCGGTGGAATTGGCTATGGTTTTATAGATGAGGATTTTACAAGCACACCAGTGATAACATTTAGCGCTATGACAAGAATTGGCAAACGCTTAGCTTTAGTTACAGAAAATTGGGGTATTTCTTTTCATGAGTATGATTATAATTATGAAACAGGACAAGAAACAAAAAGTTTAAAATACCATATGTTATTTTCCTATGGATTTAGAATAATGAGTAAAAAAACTACTTTTGATATTGCTTTTATTAACAATAAAGACATTTTTAATGTTTTTCCTTTAGGAATTCCTTATATTGATTTTGTATATAAATTTTAGGGTTTTAAAAGAAATGGCTTAAAAACAAATAATGTTAAAGACCATTTCTAATAGCAATAAAAATAGAAAAATTAAAAATCGAATTTAATTCCTTGAGCCAGACTAATTTCTGTTCCGTAATTTATAGTATTTGTTTGTCTGCGCATGTAAATTTTCCAAGCATCAGAGCCACTTTCGCGGCCTCCGCCAGTATCTTTTTCGCCACCAAAAGCACCGCCAATTTCAGCACCGGAAGTTCCAATGTTTACATTAGCAATTCCGCAATCAGAGCCAACTTCGGATAAAAATTGTTCTGCTTCTCTCATATCTAAAGTAAAAATTGCTGAAGAAAGCCCTTGTGGCACATTATTGTTTATTTCAATAGCTTCATCAATAGTTTTATACTTAATTAGATATAAAATTGGCGCAAAAGTTTCTTCTTGTACAATATTGTAATGGGTTTCGGCTTCAACTAAAGTTGGCAAAACATAATTGCCTGATTTAAAATTCTCACCTTCAAGTACTTTACCGCCAAATAAAATTTTTCCGCCTTCTTTTTGTACTTCGTTTACAGCATGTAAATAATCCTGTACAGAAGCGCTGTCATTTAATGGTCCAATTAAAATATTTTCGTCTAATGGATTTCCAATTCTTTCAGATATTTTATTATAAGTACTTATTAATCTGGACTTTACGGCTTCATAAATATTTTCTTGAACAATAATTCGTCTGGTTGAAGTACATCTTTGTCCTGCTGTGCCCACTGCACCAAAAACAGTCGAGTTCATTGCCATATCCAAATCAGCTTTATCAGAAATAATAACAGCATTATTTCCGCCAAGTTCCTGAATAATTTTACCTAAACGTTTGCCAACAATTGCGCCAATTCTTTTACCAACAGCAGTAGAACCAGTAACTGAAAACAAAGGAATTCTTTTATCTTCGGCAAAATTATCGCCAAGTACAGAAGATTTTGCTATTATCAAATTAAAAACTCCTTCAGGTACATTATTGTTTTTTAAAACCGAATTTATGATTTTTTGGGTTGCTATTGCAGATAATGGTGTTTTAGAACTTGGTTTCCATATTACAACATCGCCTGCAATTGCTGCCAACATTGAGTTCCAAGCCCAAACAGCTACCGGAAAATTAAAAGAAGTTATTAAACCTAAAATTCCAAGCGGGTGATATTGGTCGTACATTCTGTGCTTGGTTCTTTCCGAGCGCATTGTGTAACCATTTAATAATCTTGATTGACCAACAGCAAAATCGCAAATATCAATCATTTCCTATACTTCACCTAAGCCTTCCTGATAAATTTTACCCATTTCGTAACTTACAAGATAAGCCAAATCGTTTTTGTTTTTTCTTAGCTCATCACCAATTTGGCGAACAATATCACCACGTTTTGGTGGTGGAACTTGCGACCAAATTTTAAATGCTTGCTGTGCTTTTTTTACAATAAATTCATAATCTTATATATTAGCATTTTTTATTTTGGCTATTTTATTTCCATCAATAGGCGAGACTGAAAATGTTTCGCTTCCTGTTGTATTTAACCATTCTTGTCCTGTGCTTGCACCTGAATTTACTTCAAATATTCCAAGTTTATTTAATATTTCGTTAATTTTATTC